>JANMRJ010000547.1:0-8515 GCA_031370985.1 Acidimicrobiales bacterium | reverse complement strand
CGAAGTGGGAATCCGTGACGTCCCAGTGAGGCGGGCCCAGTGAGGCCGGCACAGTGAGGCCGGCACAGTGAGGCCGGCACAGTGAGGCCGGCACAGTGAGGCCGGCACAGTGAGGCGGGTACGGTGAGGCCGGCGGTGTTCCTCGACCGGGACGGCACCCTGAATCGCTGCTACCCCACTGCCGACAGCCTGACGACCCGCCCGCCGCAGTCCATCGAAGAGCTCGACATGGCCGACGGCGCGGCGGCCGCCTGCGCTCGGCTCTCGGCCGGCGGCTTCACATTGCTCGTCGTCACGAACCAACCCGATGTCCGCCGGGGCACCCAGTCACGCGATGTCGTCGAGGCGATGAACCGCCGCGTCGTGGCCGACCTCGGCCTCGACGGGGTCGCCACCTGCTACCACGACGACCGCGACGGCTGCAGTTGCCGCAAGCCCAAGCCGGGGTTGCTCCTGCAGCTCGCCCGGGACCACGATGTCGACCTGGGCGCGAGCTGGATCGTCGGCGACCGTGCGTCCGACGTGCTGGCCGGCCGGGCCGCCGGCTGCCGGACGGTGCTTGTGTCGGCGGCCGACATCGACCACGGCCAGGACCACCGCGTCCCCTCTGTCGCGGCGGCGGCCGAGCTCATCCTCGCCCAGCACGATGACATCCGCCACAGGCCAGACCACGCCACTCCGGGAGCCACTATGTACCGTGACCTCAACGACCTGTCGATCAAGATCTTCGCCGACGGGGCGGACCTCTCCGAGATGGAGCGGCTGGCGCACGACCCCGTCATCCGAGGCTTCACGACCAACCCAACGCTCATGCGCAAGGCCGGCGTGACGAGCTACCACGCCTTCGCCGAGCAGGTGCTGGCGGCCATCCCCGACCTGCCCGTCTCCTTCGAGGTGCTGTCCGACGATGTCGACCACATGGCCGCCGAGGCGCGACTGATCGGTGCGTGGGGCGAGAACGTCTATGTGAAGGTGCCCATCACCAACACCGCCGGCGAGTCGACATTGCGCGTCGTCGAGGAGCTCAGCTGGGACGGCGTCAAGCTCAACGTCACTGCCCTCACGACCGTGGAGCAGGCCTTCGCCGCCGCCCGCAGCCTCACGTCGGGCACGCCGGCCATCATCTCGATGTTCGCCGGGCGCATCGCCGACACCGGGCGCGACCCGGTGCCCATGATGACGGCGGTCGCTGACGCGCTGGCCGGTCAGCCGGCGGTCGAGCTGCTGTGGGCCAGCCCACGCGAGTTGCTCAACGTGTTCCACGCCTCCGACGCCGGGTGCCACATCATCACCGTGACCGGCGACCTCCTGGCCAAGCGCCAGCTCATCGGCAAGGACCTCGACGTGTACTCGTTGGAGACGGTACGCATGTTCTTCAACGACGCCGCCGACCTCGACCTCGTCCTCGTCCCCGCCGGCTGAGGAGCCACCGACCCCTACGATGCGCATCGCCTTCAATACGCTCCACGAAGATCCCCGCGCCCCGTCGAACGCGGTCCGCTTCATCGCCAACATGGTCACCGCCCTCACCGAGGCCGAACCCGACAACGAATATGTGCTCTACGTCGGCAAGGAGGGCGCCAGCATGTACGACCACGTGACCGCGCCGGCGGTGTCGCGTGCGGTGATGCCGGTCTCCAATGAGCGCCGCCTGCGGCGGATGGTCGACGAACAGACCCTGTTGCCCAGCCGGATGAAGCGCGACGGGATCGACGCTCTCCACTGCATCGGCGGCGTCGTCCCGTTCTCCAGCTCGGTGCCCAGCCTGCTCAGCGTCATCACCATGCACCACAAGTTCCTGCCCAAGGAGATTGGCTTCGCCCGCACTGCCTACCGCAACGTGATGTTCGACCTCGCGGTCCGCAAAGCCTCCGTGGTGATGGTCAACTCGCAGTCCAACAAGCGCGACATCATGAAGCACCTCCCGGTGAAGGAGGAGAAGGTCGCCCACATCCCCGACGCACTCGACGAGCTCTTCCTCCAGCCCGCGGACCCTGCGGAATCCGAGCGCGTGCTGGCCAGCCTCGGGATCACCCGGCCGTACCTGATGTTCGCGTCGGCCATGTACCGCTACAAGGGCCTGGAGACGCTGCTCGACGCCTTCGCCGTCCTACGCCGCGCCGACGCCATCCCCCACCAGCTCGTCGTGGCCGGCCACGGGCCGTCGCCCTACGTGGAGCAGCTCCACCAACGTGCCGCCGACCTCGGCCTCGCCGACGCCGTCGTCTGGGTCGGCCACCAGGGCGCACTCCCCCTGCGGTCCCTGTACGCCGAGGCCGACGTGTTCGTCTACCCCTCGCTGTACGAGACGTTCGGGCACCCACCGCTTCAGGCCATGGGCCAGGGCACCCCCGTCGTCGCATCCGACTGCTCGTCGATCCCCGAAGTGGTGGAGGACGCCGCCCTGCTCTTCGAGCCGGGGAATGTGGACGACCTTGCCGCCACGCTGCGCAAGGTGCTGGGCGATGACGCGCTCCGGGCGCAGCTGGTGGCCGACGGGTACCGCCAGAGCCGGGTGTACACCTGGCCGCGCACGGCCCGGGCCGTGCTCGACGCCTACGCCCGGGTGGCATAGATCCCCATGGTCCGCCCCCTTCGTGCCGCCGACACCATCGTCTTCGTGTTGGCGGCCGGTGCCGGCACCCGCCTGGGCGCCGTCACCGAACGCGTCCCGAAGCCGCTGGTCAGCCTCGACGGCGTGTCGATCCTGGAGCGCAACGTCCGGACCCTGGCCGCCGCCGGCTACCGCGACCTGATCGTCAACACCCACCACCTTGCCGACCAGGTCACCGCGCTCCTGGGCGACGGCTCGGCGTTCGGGGTGCACGTCGACTGGTCACACGAGCCGGAGCTCCTCGGGACGGCCGGCGCGCTGCTCGCCCGCGAGGCCCGGCTGCGAGGGCGGCCGTTCGTGGTGCTGTACGGCGATAACCTCATGCAGTGCGATGTCGTCGCCCCCCTCGACACCCACGCCCGCTCAGGGGCGGTGCTCACGGTGACATGGATCGAGCGGGCCGACCCCTCGGGCAGCGGTGTGATGAGGATCGGTGCCCAGGGCTGGCTGCTGGCGTTCGTCGAGAAGCCCGGCGGCCGGCCCACCGGCCCGGCACCCGTCAACGCCGGCTTCCTGGTCGCCGATCCCCGGGTGTTGAACTTCGTCCCCCGCGGTCGCCCGAGCGACCTGTCACATGACGTGGTGCCGGCGCTGCTTGTGGCGGGCGAGCCGGTGCACACCGTTCCCCTTGATGGCGGGATCGTATGGATCGACACCCCAGCCGACCTCGAGTCGGCCCGGCTCCAGGTAACCAGGTGACGGCCCGGGAGGCCGGCACCAGGAACGTGACGGCCCGGGAGGCCGGCACTAGGAACGCGTCCGCGACAAGCGCTCGGGAACCCCGACAGCGGCCAAGGATCGAGAACCAAAGGTGGGCCTGAAGGCCATGGGAAAGGTCGTGGCGTCGATGAGCTACGCGCGAGACGTGGGCGAGGTGCTGATCCTCAACCGTGTCCGGTCCTCGCCGACGCAAAGCCGGATCGCCGGCGAGGCGGCCACGGTCGTGCGCCAGGCCCGCTTCCACGCCCACGCCCGGATCCCCGACCGGCGGCTGCACGAGATCCTGGCCTCCCTGCCACACCCCGTCACCGAGGTCAGCCTGCCCGGCCCGACCGAGCGCGACGGGGTCGGTGGCGCCACCTACTACCACGCCCTGGCCTCAGTGGTGCGGGCGGTACAGCCCCGCTCCATCCTGGAGTTCGGCACGTTCCTCGGCCTCGGCACCCTGACCATGGCCCTCAACGCCCCCGCCGACTGCCGCATCTTCACCGTCGACCTTCCCGACGACGCGATCGTCAATGACGGGCACAGGCTCAACGACGCCGACCGGGCGCTCATCGAGCGGCGCCGGCATCGCACGGGCGAGGCCTTCGCCGGCACGAGGGTGGCCGACCGGATCACCCAGGTCCGCGCCGACTCCCTGACCTGGCGACCCCCGGCCGACCTCGGGACCTTCGACCTCGTGCTGATCGACGGCGGCCACAGCACGCCGGTGGTGAAGGCGGACACGGAGAACGCCTTCGCCCTCCTGGCCCCGGGCGGTACGGTGCTGTGGGACGACTACTTCCACCTCTACCCCGATGTCGTCGAGTACTTGGACGGCCTGGCCGATGGGGGCCGCCGCCTCGCCGCCATCCGCGGCACGAACGTGGTCATCTCCACCGACCCCAGCAGGTAACCCGTGACTCCCAGCCTCGTCGCCTCCTTCGCCGGCGCCACCTCCTACGACGACATCGCCGGGGTGGGCCGGCTCGTCGAGGAGGCGCTGAGCGCGCTCGAGCTGCCCGATGGCTTCGTCAGCCCCGGCGACCGCGTCGTGCTCAAGCCGAACTGGGTGAAGGAGCACGACGAGCGCACGCCGGGCCCCGACGCGTGGGAGCACGTCGTCACCCATCCGGCGGTGATCGAGGCCGTGACGCGGTGGGTCGCGGCTCGGCTCGACGGTCGGGGCAGCATCACCATCTGTGACGCCCCGCAGACCGACTCGTCGTTCTCACGACTGCGCCGGTACTGCGACCTCGACGCCATGGTCGAACGGTGCCGCGCCGCGTTCCCGGGGCTGGCCGTCGGCCTGCTCGACCTCCGGCCCGAGGAGTGGCATGCGGTCGACGGCGTGACCGTCGCCCGGACCGAACTGCCCGGCGACCCCCTTGGGAGCACCCACATCCGCCTCGACGCGGCCAGCGAGTTCGTGGGCTACGAGGGCTGCGGCCGGCTGTACGGCGCCAGCTACGACATGGCCGAGACGAACCTGCGCCACAGCGGCGAACGCCACGAGTACCTGCTGTGCCGTACACCGATGGACGCCGACCTCATCATCAACCTGCCGAAGTTGAAGACGCACAAGAAGGCGGGGTTGACCTGCGCGCTGAAGAACCTGGTCGGCATCAACGCCAACAAGAACTGGCTCCCCCACCACACCGAGGGCACCCCGGCCTCGGGCGGCGACCAGTTCCCCGTCGCCACCACCAAAGCCCGTCTGGAGCACTCGTGGATGGGCGCGGCCAAGCGGGTGCTGAAGGGCAACCCCGCGCTGTCACGGCTGTTCGTGCCCCTGAAGAAGGCCGGGCGCCTCTACTTCGGCGACACCCACAAGGTGGTGCGATCGGGCAACTGGCACGGCAACGACACGTGCTGGCGCATGGTGCTCGACCTCAACAAGTGCCTCTTCGCCTTCGACGGCGCCGGCAATCGCCGCACCCAGCCCCTGCGCTACCTGGCCGTCGTCGACGGCATCGTGGCCGGCGAGGGGAACGGGCCGATGGCACCCGACGCCGTGCCGTGCGGCGTGGTGGTCGCCGGCACCCATCCCGTGGCGGTCGATACCGTGGCCGCCACGCTCATGGGGTTCGACTGGCAAAAAATGCGCCTGCTGGCCAACGCTTTCGGCATGCGGGAGCTGAGCTTCGTCGACTTCGGGCCGGAGGAGATCGAGGTGGTCTCCAACCGGCAGGCATGGTCGGGGCCCGTCGACCGGATGGACGACACGTTCGGGTTCCGGCCCCACTTCGGCTGGGTGGGCGCCATCGAGGCACCGTCCAAGGCGCTCACATGAGCCTGGAGACACAGTGAGCCTGGAGACACAGTGAGCCTGGAAACACAGTGAGCCTGGAGGACCGGCTCTACCCTCTCCTCCCCCTCTACGAGGGCCTGCCCCACGGCGTCAAGCGCACCCTCGGGCGGGCCTACCGCATGGTGCCCGAGCGCCGACGTCTGGGCGGCCGCTACCGGGAGTTCCGGGAGCTGGCCGAGGAGGGGGAGACATGGGACGCGGCCCGGATCGAGGAGTACCAGTTCGCCGAGCTGCGGCGGACGCTGCTGCACGCCGGCGCCCACTGTCCCTATTACCAACGGCGGTTCCGCGAAGCCGGCTTTCGCCCCGAGTCGCTCACCGACTTCGACGGGCTGGCCGCCTGCCCGACCCTGACCAAGGACGACCTCGTGGACCACCGGGAGGAGATGACCTCGACCGCTGTCCCGGCCCGCGAGCGCCTCTACATCACCACCGGTGGGTCCACCGGTGCGCCGGTCGGCCTCTACCTCCAGAAGGGCGTGAGCCGGCCCAAGGAGCAGGCGTTCCTGGAAGCCCAGTGGCGACGAGCCGGCTACGTCGATGGTGCCCGGCTGGCGGTCATGCGCGGTCACGTCACCAGCGAGCGGGCCGCCGGTTCGGTGTCGACCTACGACGCGACCCGCGACTGGTTGATGGTCTCCTCAACCCACCTCGGCGAGGCCCGGCTGGCGGAGTACCTCGATGCCTTCGAGTCCTTCCGGCCCGACATCCTCCACGCCTACCCGAGCGCGGCCCTCCAGCTCGCCGACCTCCTCGAGCGATCCGGGCAGACGTGGCGGGTACCGCTGCGGTCCGTGCTGTGCGGGTCCGAGCGGCTCACGCTGCCCCAGAAGCGGCTGCTGGAGAGGGTCTTTGGGTGCAGGGTCTTCCGGTGGTACGGGCACGCCGAACGCGTGGTCCTGGCCGCCGAGGGCCGGGCGAGCGAGGCGTTCCACTTCTGGCCGCAGTACGGCTACGTCGAGTTCGGCCCGCCGGACGACGAGGACCTGTGCGAGGTCATCGGCACGTCGTTCCACAACCTGGCCCATCCACTCGTCCGGTACCGCACCGGAGACCGGGTGCGCCTGATCGACTTCCCGCGGGTCGACTTCCCGCGGGTCGACTTCCCCCGGGTCGACTTCCCGCGGGTCGACCCGTCGCCGGCCGCCGGCTGGGAGTTCCCCTGGCCGGCGGCCGTCGAGATCGCTGGCCGCGACCAGGAGTTCCTCGTCAGCGTCGGCGGCCGGCGCGTGTCGCTGACCGCGTTCAACATGCACGACCGCATCTTCGACGGGATCTCCTCGGTGCAGTTCGTCCAGGAGCAGCCCGGCCGGGCCGAGTTCCGCTACGTGGCCGGGCCGGGTTTCGAGCAGTCGCGGCTGGCGCTGATCGAGGCCGGCATCCGGCGCAAGCTCGGCGACGACTTCGAGGTGGAGCTGCGGGCGGTCCGGGAGACCGAGAAGACGGCCAGGGGCAAGAACCGCTGGCTGGTCAGCAGCCTCTGATCGGCCACCCGGCCGTCAATGTCAATGACGCTCAAGGCCGCAGGACCGGCGCCGGCGGTCCTACCCCTTCGTCGGCAATTGGGTCGTCGGCAATTGGGTCGTCGCCAGGAGGGGAACGCAACTCGCTCCCGTAGATCCTCGTCACCGCGGCGGCGAAGCAGAGGGCGGTCACCACGCTCGTCCAGCCAGCGCCGATGATCCCCAGCCACGCGACGAGCAAGACAAGGGAGACGAGCGAGATGACGGCGATCACTACCCGCGCCCGCCACATGCGCCGGATGCGGCCGGTGGCCTTCAGGGCGATGCCGTGCCCGAAGACGATCCCGAGCACCAGATAGCCGGCGGCGCACAAGGTGGCGAGCGGCGCGAACCGGGCAAACTCCGGCCCGTACACCTTGGCGAGGATGAACCGGCCACCCACCGCGATCACCAGGCCGTACGCTCCGATCGCCGCGGCCGTGCCCACGCCGAGCCGGTGGATGAGGCGGTGGAGCTCGTCGCGCTGCGCCGGCGCGGACAGGCGGGCCGCTGCCGGCAGGCCGACATTGCCACAGGCCAGGGCGATGACGAACGCCGGGCCCAGAAGGCTGACGGCGGCCCGGAAGCCCCCGTAGTCCGTGCCGGTGAGCACCAGCGCGGCAAAGGCGACGTAGGCCTGCTCGGAGACGAAGCCGCTGCAGAAGTCGGCCAGCAACCACCGGCTGGACCCCCAGAGGCGAGACAGCAGCCGCCAGCCCTCCGCGGGCGATATCCGCGCCGGGAACCAGCGGAACCCGAACAGAGCGCCGGCCGTCGCCCCCAGTCCCCAGGCCGTGACGACCCATGGCGCGCTCCGCCACCCGAGGGCTCCGAACACGGCGATCGCCCCGAACTGGACCGCAGCAAAAAGGAGGTCGTCGGCCAACGCCCGGTCCGGCCGCTGGGCCCGGAACGACATCGCCCGCCAGAAGTCCTGCACGAGAAGGGGCACGAACCACGGGGCGAGCGCCAGCATCAGCACGCCGAGGTGGGCGCCGGCGGCGATGGCGGCCAGGCCGCCGGCAGCCACGACCACCGACACGCCCGTCCCGAACGCCAGCTCGGCGCCGACGCCCTGGGCCACGAGGTCGGGGTCGTCGTGCCCGGCGCCGGCGACGATCACCGCCTCGGTGACCAGTGCCCGGTGGAGGCCGACGACGATGAGCCACAGGGTGAGGGTGAGGGCATACTCCCCGAACTCGGCGGCGCCGGCGATCCGGGCGATCACGACCCCGGTCACGAAGTTCGAGCCCGACGACACCGCCTGGTCGGCGAAGGTCAGGGCAACCCGCCGGCGGGCCGATCGCACGTCAGGTGTCACGCCGGCCGGCCGCGCACACCCCGCGCCACATCTCCGTGCGCCGTACGGCGCGGTGCCTGTGCGTG
>JANMRJ010000569.1:0-2710 GCA_031370985.1 Acidimicrobiales bacterium | reverse complement strand
CGGCGCGGAGATCGGCCGCCTCAGCGGCGGGGACATCACGCCAGCCAGCCTCGAAGCCTGGCTGGACGAGACATCGGCAGTGCCGACGAGCTAGCGAGATCAAGCGGCGAGCATCAGGCGAGCCCCGCCCGACGAGGGGTTCCGACCCCTCCAGGCCCGATGTGCAGCTGGCGCTCGGCCTGCGCGATCAAGGTGGGGAGCCAACAATCAAGGACAAGGCGGGCCGTCGTGCCCGGCTGTGCGATCGCCATCACCGGCGACGAGCATCCCAAGGAGAGGTCGTAGGGGATACTGTCCACTCCGGGAGACTCGTCGTCTCTCCGCTCGCGGGCGACTTCAATGTGCGCGCCTACGGCGCTCACGAAGTCGGCGAGGACGCTGGCGGCATCGACGATCGTGGCCACGAGGTGGATTCGCTGGAAGGCATGATGGGCCGCGATCGCCTCGGATGCTCCGTCAAGGTCGACACCGCTCCGCTCGCCTGTCACCCTGAGATCCTCGTGCATGGCCCGCTCGAACTTTTCAGCCGTATGGACCTCGGCCATCGCGAGGCTCCACCCTGGGGTGATCTCACGTCGCGCTGCTGCGTCGTGCAGTGCAAGGGCCGCGGTGATCGCCGACGAGGCGCTGCCGGCCTCGACCGTGAGCTGCAATGCGTAGCGATCCGGGCAGTACAGAGCGGACGCCGCCACCCTCGTCCTGAGCCTCGCCACCAGCTGCTGCACCGCCTCGAAGGTGACGCCTTCGGCACCAAGATCGGGCGTGTACTCGATAAGTACGACCCAGTCGGTTTGCCCCTGTCCAGCGGGCTGCGGCTGACGGCTCAACCAGCTCAACGGCGTCATGCGATTCGGAGGCGGTCGAACTCGGCCCGGGTGATGCGGTAACACTCACAGGACGACGCTTCGAGGCCTTCCCTATCGACAACGGTGATCCTGCCGCGGCGAAACCTGATGAAACCGGCTCTCTGAAGAACGCCGGCGACAACGGTCACCGACGCCCGACGAACGCCCAGCATCTCGGCCAGGAACTCTTGGGTGAGCGGGAACTCGTCTGTTCCGACGCGGTCGTGGGTCAGGAGCATCCAGCGGCAGCAGCGGGCCTCGATTGAGTGCAGGTTGTTGCAGGCCACCTGCTGGGAGATCTGGCTGAAAAATGCCAGGACATACCGCTGCACGAGATCGTAGAGCGGCCCGCGTGCTGCGATTTCCTCGTCGAAGATTTTGGCGTCCATACGCACCACGTCGCCCGGAACCTGGGCCTGAGAGAACTCCCGCACGGGCATGAATGCAGACCCGAGTACCAGGGGCACGCCCACCATGCCCTCGTTGCCGACGGTGGCGATCTCGACGGCCGTGCCGTCGTCCATGGTGGTGAGCATGGACACCACCGCGGTCCCCGGAAAGTACACGCTCTCGATGCGCTTGCCCGGCTCGAACATGACCTGTTTCAGCTCGACGTTCTCGAACTCGAGGTGCGGGCCGAGGCGATTGCGATCGGCGGCCGGAAGGCCGGCCAACAGCCGGTTCGATCGGATCATCGGCGCGGTTTCCGTGGCGGCCTCCTACGGTCGATCGATGCTGAAATGCGCAGACCGGAGCGCGGCCGCGCCGGGTGGCCGGGCTCGTACGGGCATTGTGGTTGAGAGGCGCGCTTGGGTCATTGCTGTTCTCCGAACGAACCCAAAGCGAGGGATCAGGGCCACTCGCACGAACCGGGACCCGTCGACCTGATCGGCTGAGAACCCAACCGTGCGACGGCTTTCGAAACTGGTGCGTGGCTGCTGACCCAACCGCTCCTCTTATTGTCCCACACTGCCGGCATCCACACCAGGGTGTGGATGGGACGATCCCTGGACGACCTCGCCGGGTTGGCGGCGTAAGTGGCGGAAAATTGTCTGGTCCGAAGGGGTCATTGCCGGTATGGTGAGGGCAGTTACCCGACCTCGCCGTAGGGCAGGTAACTTCCTCGCAGGCGGCACCGGGGGTCGGCACGTGTTATCGCCCAGGAATTCCCAGTGACCTGGACCCCGAACTGGGAGTGGAACGCCAGGGACTGGCGCCACCAGGGAGCCTGCCGCGATAGCGATCCGGAACTCTTCTTCCCCATTGGAGCAACGGGCGACGCCATCGATCATGCGGAGGCAGCCAAGGCCGTGTGCCGGCAGTGCCCGGTCCGCGCCGAATGCCTGGAGTTCGCCATGACCTCGAACCAGGATTCGGGTGTGTGGGGCGGGGCGACGGAGGACGAACGACGTAGGATGCGGCGCTCGTGGCGAGCGGGCCGCTGACTGTCACCTCGGAGCGTTCGTTGGCTCCTCGTGGTGGGCGCCGAGCGACCGAGGGTGCTCGCGGTGCGTGCCGGTTCCTGCCGGGTGTTGGGCCATGGCCGCCCGCCGGCCCGCACCGTTCCCCTGACCCAGCGGAAGCGGCGCCCGTGCCCTCTCGCCGCACCGCCTGGCCAGGATGATGGCGTCGCCGAGGCCGACGGCCTCCAGTGCCCTCGTGCTCGCGCCACTGGGATCGGCGAAGGTCAGCTGCCCGCCGAGTTGCGCGGCCGCCGCGGCCGCCGCAACCAGCACCTCCAGGCTCAAGCGATCGAACCCGGAGACATCTCGGACATCGAGGACCACCTTCAGGTTGCCCTGGCCCTCGATCAGGTCGACCAGCACTGCCCGGAGCACGCCGGCTTCGCTGGCCCCCATGCGCCC
>JANMRJ010000568.1:0-7450 GCA_031370985.1 Acidimicrobiales bacterium | reverse complement strand
CCATGACCGTCACGACCGGCTCACCCACCGGAAGTCCGACCCCGCCTCCAGTTCGGCACCCAGCATCCCGGGCTGCGCCGTCGCCTGCATGGCCAGCACCGCACGGGCGGCCACACCGGCCAGGACGATCGCGTCGGCATGCTGGTCGTCGTTCAGAGGGCCGGCGGACGCCCGGTAGAGGTCGAGGGCACCCATCCGGGCGGCGCCGACCCGCATCGGGAAGCCAAACACAGCACGCGCCCCCGCGTCCAGGGCCCGGGGGGTGAAGGCAAGCCAGCGCCCGGCGTCCGCGCCAGCCAGGTCGGGCTCGATGACCGGGCGGTCGTACTGATGGGCATCGACGGCTGGGCCCTCGCCCAGGGTGAACTGCAGACCCTCGATCGCTGCGCTCACGTCGTTCGAGCTGCAGATCGAGCCGCGCGCTACATCGCCGGACATGAGCATGATGCCAGCGCCCGTCATCGCCGTGACCTCAGCGCACAGCTCACACAGCCGGGCCGGGCCGGGCCGGGCGACGCCGTCGAGTGTGGCGGCCTCGAGTCGGGCCAGGATGCGCAGGAGCCGGGTGCCGGGCATCGACTAACCGTCCCAGGGGACGCACAGACCGGCACCTGCACTGCCGGCGGGCCTCGAACCAGCCATCGCTTGCCCTCCTCGTCACACGGCGAGGCGCTCAACGGGGACTGGGTCCAAGCGCGCACTGGCCCGGCGAGACACACCGAGCGATCAAGAGTACTCGCCGGCACGAGCGCCCCGCACGGCGGTCCATCGGCTCCGACGTGGCGGAGGGTGCCCTCAGAATCAGAGGTCGTGGATGTCAGCGCTTGGAAGCGCAGGCCATGCACAGCCGGGCCGCGGGCTTGGCCTCGAGGCGGGCCGGCGCGATGGGCTGGCGGCAGCTCTCGCAGGTGCCGAACGTGCCGTTATCGAGCTTCACGATGGCAGCCTCGACATCGATCAGTGATTCCCGGAGGTTGCCGGCCAGCGCCTCGACCTCGCCCCGCTCGGCCGTCACCTGGCTGGAGTCGGCGAAGTTCTGGTCCATGGGCAGGTCGCCGTCGCTGATTCCGCCCATCTCGGTGAGCCGCGCCCTGAGGTCGGACTGCTCCTGCTCGAGGGAGGCGCGCAGATCCGACAGGGTGGGTTCACTTAACACCGTGCCAGCCTACTCGGGCCAGCCTACTCGGGTACCCCCCGCCTGGCGCGTGGATGGGCAGCCTGGTAAATCTGGCGAAGCCGGGGGGCTGACACCTTGGTGTACACCTGGGTCGTCGAGATCGACGCGTGGCCGAGCAGTTCCTGTACGACCCTGATGTCCGCCCCGTGGTCGAGCATGTGCGTGGCGCAGGAGTGGCGGAGGACGTGGGGGGACAGCCGGTCCCCCAGCCCGACCGCCTCACCGTGCTGGCGGACGATCCCCCACGCCCCCTGGCGGGAGAGGCGCCCGCCTCGCATGTTGAGGAAGACGGCCTCGGCGTCGCCCCGGCGGGTCCACCGCTCCGGCACCAGCGCGGCCCGGCCCCTCGGGGCGAGCCAGCCCTGCAACGCCTCACACGCCAGGCGGCCGACGGGCACGACCCGCTCCTTGGCCCCCTTGCCGAACGCCCGTAGCAAGCCAGAGCCGAGGTCAAGGTCGGCCAGGCTCAGCCCGACCAGCTCGGAGACCCGCAGACCGCAGCCGTAGAGCACCTCCAGGATGGCCCGGTCACGGCGGGCGAGCGGGTCGTCGCCGGTCGCCGCGCCCAACAAGGCGAGTATTTCCGCTTCCGACAGGGCCTTGGGCAGCCCGGCCGGCACCTTCGGGCGCTGGACCTCGCCCGCCGGGTTGGATGACAGGTGGCCCTCGTCCTCCAGGAACCGGTGGAGTGAGCGCACCGAGACCAGCGCCCGGGCCACCGACGCCGGCGCCCGGCCGGCGGCCCGCAGGAAGGCCAGGTAGTCCTCCACCACACCCTCGGTGACCGCCGCCGGCGTCAGCTGCCGGCCGATCAGGAACTCCGAGTACGCGGCCAGGTCTCGCCGGTAGGCGGCCAGGGTGTTCGCCGATCGCCCTTTCTCCACGCCGAGCCAGGACAACATCTCCTCCATCTCGAGAGGAAGCTGGCCGGTCACTGGTCCACACTCCCCGCGGGAGGGCGTCCCAGTGAGTGCTCTCTGGACGGGCCTTCCGGGCCGGTCACCCCGCGAGGGCGGTCAGCGGCTCCACCGCCGCCACGCCGAGGGCCTCGGCGACCGCCGGGTTCGTCACCTGGCCGGCCGCGGTGTTCACACCGGCCCGCAGCGCCGGGTCGCGGGTGGCCGCGGCGAGCGCGCCCGACTCGGCCACCGCCACAATGTAGGGAAGGGTGGCATTGGTCAGGGCGTACGTGGACGTATGGGGCACGGCGGCAGGCACGTTACCCACCCCGTAGTGGAGGACGCCGTGAAGCTCGTAGACCGGCGCGGCGTGGGTGGTCTCGTGAATGGTCTCCACGCAGCCGCCCTGGTCGACGGCGATGTCGACGATCACCGCCCCCGGCTTCATGGCCCGCACCATGTCCTCGGTGACGACGGTCGGCGCCCGGCCGCCTGGCAGGAGCACCGCGCCGATGACCAGGTCGGCGCCGGCCACCGCTCGCTCCACCGCGCCCCGGTTCGACGCCAGGGTCATGATGCGGCCCTTGTGGATCTGGTCGACGAACCGCAGGCGGTCGATGCTGCGGTCGAGGAGGAGCACCTCGGCCTCCATCCCCTGGGCGATCCAGGCCGAGTTCCACCCGACATTGCCGGCGCCGATCACCACGACGCGCGCCGGGCGAACCCCGGGGGCGCCCCCGAGCAGGACGCCGCGTCCGCCGCCGTCGCGCTCGAGGAAGTGGGCGCCGATCTGGGTGGCCATGCGCCCGGCCACCTCGCTCATCGGCGCCAGGAGCGGCAGCCCGCCGTCGGAGACCTGCACGGTCTCATACGCCAGCGCGGTGGTGCGGCTGGCCAGCAGGGCCTGGGCCACCTCCGCCTCGGCGGCCAAGTGCAGGTAGGTAAACAGGACGAGGTCTGCTCGCAGGTACGCCAGCTCGCCGGGCTGAGGCTCCTTGACCTTGACGACCAGGCCGGCGCCCCAGGCGTCGTCGGTGGTGACAACCTTGGCCCCGGCCGCGGCGTAGTCGGCGTCGGGAAGCGAGGAGCCGTCGCCGGCACCCGCCTCCACCAGCACCTCGTGGCCGTGGGCGGTCAGCTCCCGCACCCCGTCCGGCGTAAGGGCGACGCGGTGCTCGCCCTCCTTCGTCTCCGCCGGCACCCCCACGATCATTGTGCAGACGGTACCTGCGCACGCCCGACCTCCCGGCGCATGGTGAGCCAGACGGCCACGAGGAAGCCGAGGGCGCCGACCAGCCCGACCCGCCAGAGCACCGACAGCGTCCCGTCCCTGAAGTCGCCCGAAGACCGGGCCGCGCCCACAGCGATCAGCGTGACGCCGACGATCGCCGTCTCGAAGGGCCAGCGCAACGCGCTCCACCGGCGCTCGAAAGCAAACGCGAGGTAGGAGACGGCGGGGAAGGCGGCGAAGGCGGCCAGGGAGCGGGCGCTGATCGTCGTGAGCTTCCACGGCCAGTCGGCGAGGAAGAGCGACGGCCGGGCGTAGAGCAGCGCGGCGAACAGGAGCTGGCCGGCGCCGAGCACGGTCATCGACCTCCGGACCCACACGGGAACCTGCACGTCCTCGGGGCCAGCGGTGCCGGGGTCGAAGGCCCGGTTCTTGACGTAGAGGACGGGAAGGAGCAGGGGCGTGGTGATGTAGAGCAGTGTCCACGCCCAGAACGACACGTGGCCGTGGTTGAACTCCGACCAGTGCACGAACGTCGCCACGCCGAGCATGCCGGCGAACACCGTCGTCGCCACGATGCCGGGGCCCAGGCGGTGCCACTCGCGGGCCCGCCAGGCCCGGACGAAGAACAGGGCGCCGGCCAGGTAGCCGCCGCCCATGAACATGCAGCTCATACGCGAGCGGATCGTCCAGCCCCAGAGCTCGTGGGTCTGGCCGGGGAAGAGGAACAGGATCACGAAGGCGGCCGCGAGGACCGGCACGATCGCCACCGACACGGCGCGGGTGGTCGCCAGCACGCGGTCGTCGCGGACGGGCGGACGGTCCGGTGCGGTCTTCACCTGGCTGTTGTCCCGGCCCGGCGGCGCATCGTTACATGCCTACTCGGCCTGCCAGCCGGCGGTAGCGCGAGATCAGCTCGTCGGCGACCTCTGGTTCGAGAGCGCCGCAGTCGATCCTCTCCAGGGCATCGAGGGTCCGGCGCATCTGGGCCAGGTAGGCCGAATCGCGCCGGGTCACGACCTGGCGGCTGCATTGACCAGCACGTGGAACAGCTCCCGTCCGCAGCGACGACCGGCCCTCGAAGCCCTGGATGCCCCGGACCAGGCCGAGCCAGGTGTCCTGCACGACCTCCTCCGCCACCGCCCGGCTGGGGACCATCGTCTGGGCCAACCGCAGGAGCGACGGGTGGTAGCGGCGGCTCGACAACGAGCCGGAACGCGTCCTCGTCACCTGACCGCAGCCGGGCGACGAACTCCGCATCCTCCACGATCGGTGAGCGTATGCCGCCCTCAGGTCATGTCGCTGTCAGATCATGTCGCTCGTGGCCGGCTCACCACTGGTGGGCAACGTCGACCACCAGCCGGGAGCCCCCGCCGGGACCGTCGAACTGCAGGACCCGGAACGGCAGGCGGGCCCGCACACCGAGGCCGAAGGACGAGTAGCCCTCGAAGGTGCCGCCCCACTGCAGGTCGCGAAACGTGCGGAACCCGCCGGCCTGGAACTGGTCCGGGCGGACGACGGTTGCCGTCGCCGACCACGGGACGGTCGTGTGGCCGGCCTGGTCGTAGCCCGGGGCCCGGACAGTGATCTCGAGGACGGCGCCGCCGGCAACGAGCAACGGCGCGCCCGAGCCCTCGGCCCGGAAGGGCGGGTCGATATACCGGACGCTGTAGCCCGGCGCCGTGCCGGCGAGGTCGACGACCAGCCGGTCGAAGCAGTCGTGGCGGCCGACGCGGGCGCCGGCGACGGGTCCTTGGGACATCACGGGGTCGGACTTGGCCAGGCTGCCCCAGGTGATGCCGCAGTAGGCCCCGGAAGACCCCGCGCCGGCGACGGTGGGCAGCACCGCGACCATGACGGCGACGGCGGCCAAGCCGCCGCCGATGGCCAGGCGCAGGCGGGGACGCAGGCGGGGACGCAGGCGGGACGATGCCAACATGGCGATTTCCCTTCTCTTCGAGTGGATGAACCCGACTATGGGGGAACCACGTCACCGGCCCTTCTCGGCCACGTAACGATTGGGCATCAGCCGGCTGCGTCGAGCCCTTGACAACCGGGTGCCCTCCGGCGCACTCTATCGACGTTCGATATAGCGACCGCCGATAGAGAGGGGCAGATCGTGAAGGAACCGGAGGAGTTCCTGCCACTCCCCTCGGCGACGCTGCACATCCTCGTTGCCCTCGGGCCTGGCGAGAAGCACGGGTATGCCGTCATGCGCGATGTCGAGACGCTCAGCGACGGTGCGGTGCGGATGGGCCCGGGCACGCTCTACGGCTCTATCAAGCGCATGCTTGCCGACGGCCTCATCGAGGAGACCGCGTCGCGCACCGATCCCGAGCTCGACGACCAGCGCCGGCGCTACTACCGGCTCACCGCCCTGGGCGCCAGGGTGGCGGCCGCCGAGCTGGCCCGGCTCGAGTCCCTGGTCCGCCGGGCCGGCTCGGCCGAGTGGGCCCAGCGCCTCCTTCCCCGCCTCGGGGAGATCTGACAATGGCACCGGCCCATCACCAGTCCGTATACCGGTTGCTGCTCGTGCTCTACCCGAAGTCCTTCCGGGACGACTACGGCCCGGCCATGAGCCAGCTCTTCGGTGACCGCTTCCGCGACCGCGGCCGACGGGCCTGGCTCGAGACCGCTCCCGACCTCGCCCGTACCGTCCCCAAACAGAGAATGGAGGCCACCATGGCCCGTTTGAGCTCCGGAGCGCAGGTCGTCGCGCTCGCCGTCGTCGTGCTGGGCGCCGTGGCGGTGTCCGTGGGTTTCGGGGCCGGCGCCGCCCCGCTGTTGATCGTCATCGCCGGCGTGGCCGGACTGGTTGCGCTGCTCGGCCAGCGCGGGGTCCTGCAGCGGACCGGCGGCGAGCGGGCGCCGTTGTGGCCGGCGGTCACCCAGGCATGGTGGGCGCCCCTGGCCGCCCTCCTCGGCGTGGCGATGCTCGTGTTCGCCGTCGGCACTGTCTTCGAGGCCCACAACTGGGGCGGCCGGGTCTTCGGCAGCTCGGTCATGGCGGCCTTCGGGGCCATGATGCTGCTCGGGCTGATGCGCCGGCCGTTCGACCGGGCGGCAGGGAACACGATGATCTTGCTCGCAACCATCCCTGCGTTCCCCTTCTTCTGGGTCGTCGTACCCACCGTCGGTGCCGTTGTCATCTGGATCGGCGTGCTGGCGTCGGGTTTCAGCGAGGAACCCGCGCCGGCCTCCGCCTAGCCGGTGTCGCGACTAGCCAGCTAGTCGCTGTCGCACTCTTGTTCCTCCGGAAGAGTCGCCGACTGTCGGCGGGTCAGCTTTTTTTGGGTAACGCAACTATCGATATCGCCGAGATCGCAAATGGCCTGTCATGCCCGGGCGATCAGCGGAGGCAGGACCTCCTCGAGTGACATCCGGGCCAAGCTCCAAGGCTCGGCGATGGCCACCTTGGCCTCGCCCGAACCGAAGGAGATGTCGGCCCCCAACATCCACTCATCCGCTGGTCGGGGCGCCGACCACCCCGCCGCCGAGTTGACGCACCACACGCGACATGATGCGCGCTGCGTCCTCAGGATGCGAGATGTGCCCGAGAGCGGCTTCGGCCTGCACCACGGGGTCGTCGGTGATCCCTGGCCTCCCGCCCTCGACACATCGCCCTTCCGCCGCGTTCGCGAAGTTCTCCCACTCGGCCTCGAGTTCCTCAGAAGTCAGGATCTCGATACGGACCGGCTCACCACCGCAAGGCACCAGCCGCCGGGCATCGTCATGTCGGGCGAGGACGTGCCCGAGCGCGCCAACGGGCCCGTCAGCCTCGACACAGACCTGTACAGCGTAGCGGTCGGGCTGGCAGAGGGCGACCGGGTCGAGGTCGGCCAGTTCGTCGAGCACCAGGCGTACCGCCTCCGCCTCGAAGCCCAGCGCCTCGCCCTTGCCGAGCGCCCACTCGACGAGGACGACCCAGGTACTCATCGAGAACATCGTCCGACGAAGGTCGGCTCAATTCTGAACCGCTGCATGATGGTGGCTCCCTTTGCCGTATCAGTATCAGGAACGCTTGCCCAGGAATCCTCGGTCTCGTGGCGGCCTGTAGCCGGTCATCGGACTTCCCCACACCGGTGCCGACCGCCTCGCCGAACAGATCACCGACCTGTTGGACCGCGATCCTTGACAAGTTACGAC
>JANMRJ010000436.1:0-1401 GCA_031370985.1 Acidimicrobiales bacterium | reverse complement strand
CCCAGGACATGGATTCGGCCCGGACCTTCGTGCTCGTCGGCGAGGCGGGTGTCGTCGGATACTTCAGCCTTACCATGGGTTCAGAACCCCGCACTGTCGATCACTGAAACCCCGCAGTCCGAGCGGGGTGGTGGGACGCCTAGGTCCACCACCCGGGAGGGGGCTCCCTCAATGCTTTCGGTGTCCAAGCCGGCAGCACGAAGGAGCCCCACCCCATGCTCTCAAGGGGAGAAGACGTGGAAGTCAATGCACTGGTGGAGCGGGGATGGAACATCTCCGCGATCGCCCGTCACCTCGGTCGCGACCGGGGGACGATCAGCAACTATGTGAACGGCAAGACCCAGCCCGGAGCTCGACGTCTCGCCGGCCCCGACCCGCTGGAGCACTTCACGGCCTACGTGAGCGCCCGCTTTGCCGATGACCCTCACCTGTGGGCCACGGCGCTCTTCGACGAGGTCGTGGCCCTGGGCTATGACCGCTCCTATGTGAGCTTCGCCCGCCAGTTGCGCCTGGCCGCTCTCCGCCCTCATTGCGAGGCGTGCACCGGGGTCAAGGGCCGGGAGACCGTCGAGATCGACCACCCCGCCGGGGAAGAGATCCAATGGGACTGGTTCGAGCGCCGCCACGCTCCTTGGGGGGCGACGGCCTACGTCCTGTTGGGCACCCTGAGCCATTCGGGGCGCACCCGGGGGGTGCTGGCCGAGGCCATGGACCAGGCCCATCTCATCGAGGCCATGGACGCGGTGATGCGCCGCCTGGGCGGCACGACCCGCGTCTGGCGCACCGACCGCCTGGCCACGGTCATCGTGCCCGGCACGCGCGACGTGCAGGCCAGCTTCGCCCCGGTGGCCAAGCACTACTCCGCCATCGTCGCGCCGTGCCCTCCCCGGCGGGGGAACCGCAAGGGGGCGGTGGAGTGCGGCGTGAAGTACGTGTGCGGCCGCTGGTGGCGCACGATGACGGCCACGACGCCCGCCGACGCCCAGGTGAGCCTGGACCGCTTCCTGGCCACCACCGGCGACGCCCGGCTGCGCCCACCGGGGCGCTACGCCGAGCCCGAGGAGCTCGCCGACGGGCAGCGGCCGCCGTGGCCGACCGTCGGCGCCCTGGCCGACGCCGAGGTCCTCATGGCCCTGCCCGCGGTGCCCTACCCGGCCACCGTCGAGGTGGCCCGGCCCGTGGACGACCGGGCCAGCGTCGCATTCCGGGGCAACCGCTACTCCGTGGCCCCCGGCCTGGGCGGGGCCGAGCTCACCCTGCGCCACCGCCTGGGCACGGGCATCGTTGAGGTGTTCTCACCCGCCGGTGCGCTGCTGGTCTCCCACCGCCTCGCTGCCCCCGGGGCCGGCTCGATGGTGCGCACCCCCGAGCACCGCGCCGCCTTGGAGGCGGTGGTGCTCG
>JANMRJ010000414.1:0-1615 GCA_031370985.1 Acidimicrobiales bacterium | reverse complement strand
GGCGCCCCGAGCGAGAACCGCAGCGCAGCGGAGGCTCGCAGCGACCCTTGACGCCTCGGGTGGCGTCGTGGCACCCACCACCGGCGAGTCCCCCGGTCTGGGGATTGGCACAGATCGATCCCGCCGGCACCGGGGACCGGTAGAAGTAGCAGAGTTCGGAGACCCGGTTGGCGTCGGCATCTGACCTAGATCCGCGCGTTGTCGTTCGTCGACACGAACGGCGGGGCCAACGGCGTCCGACTGACGGCGAGCGCTGGACAAACCGGCGCACGGCCGCGCTCGATCAGAACCGGCGGGGTGTTGTGATCGTGGTCCCGGCCGGGCGAAGTTGCGGCGGCCGTGGGCACCCCCGCGTCAGGGGAACGCGGAGGGAAGGGCCTCCAGCGCGGCCCATGTGTAGAGGAACGGGCCACGCCGGTGCACCGGGCTGAGCCGCAGGACCACCCGCCGGGCGTGGTGGATGACGCGGGCCGGGAAGCAGAACGGCTCCCGACGGGCCCGCTTGGCATGCGCCCGGCCGTCGATGTCGGCCCCGCCGAGGCCCTGCACCCATGCCGAGAGGTTGAGGGCCAGCAAAAGCCGACCACATCCACACCCGGTTCACCGCCTCATATCCCGAGGGAAGGTGGCGCAGAGCCAGGCCGCACTTGGAATCCTTGATCCGTTCTTCTACCTGGGCGCGTTCGCGGAACCACGCTTCGATCTCGACGGAGTCACCAGCGAGGTTGGTGACGATAAAGCTGTAGGCGTAGACGTGGCCGGCCTCGCCGCCGAGCACCAGGCCCAACTGCTCGGGGTCGATGGTGCGCCGTCGGCGTGACCGGGGGTCGGACCGGACCTGGTCGGCGCTGAGGCGCACCCGGCGCACGATGGTCCGGGTCCCCTCGGGCCAGCCGCCAGGCACGTAGGAACAGGTCACCACCTCGGCGCCGGCCATACCCGCGGCGGGCTTCCAGGCTTGTGCCGCAACGGTTCGCGCCGCCCGCCACACTGCATTGTTGCGTTTGGCGACGAGAGCGAAGTCGCCCCCGTTGGCGATCGCCGCCTCCGCGACGGCCTTGTCGAAGAAGCCGGAGTCGGCCCGCACCCGGGGACGGCCCAGGCCCGTGCCCAGGCCCTCGGGCAGGGCAGACACCGCTCGGGTGATGAGCGACGGCGCCTGGGGCCGGGGGTCGTCACGTCCCAGCCGAGGTCGGCGGCCAGCACCATCCCGGCCTCGGCCCACACCACCGGGTGCGCCCGCCCCGCCCGCTGGCCGGCGTAGTTGTAGGCCATGCCTTCCTTCTTGGGCCCATAGACCTCGATGTCGGTGGGGTCGAGGTCGATCGTGGGGCGGACCGACACCAGGTCTTTGCGGCGCGCCTCGGGTAGCGTCGCGAACGCCCGACGGACCAGCACGCCCATGGCGCAGCCCAGGTCGCCGACCGTCACGTCGTCGAAACGCTTCGCCAAACCGATGAACGTCGTCGATGCCGGCGGGGAAGGCACTGCCCGCAGGGCGGCCCCGGCCTCATCGGGCCGGGCCTGGTTGTCCAAGTCGATCATGAAATCACCGCCGGCGAGGATGGTCTCGGCCATCGACAGGACCAGCTCGCCGGCGGACAGGCCCTGGCGG
>JANMRJ010000325.1:0-1343 GCA_031370985.1 Acidimicrobiales bacterium | reverse complement strand
CTCGCGCTCCTGCGCCAGCGCTACGCCCGTGGCGAGATCGACGCGACCGAGTTCGAGGAGCGCAAGCGCACGTTGGGAGGCTGATCCCGATCCCGCGGCTCGCCCGCGAAAGTCTATGGCCCAAGACCATCAACTTTAGCGGCATTGAGCATATACTTTGCTCCATGATCGACGCGGGCGCTCGCGCGAAGCACTTGACTCGAAGCGGGCACAGACTTAGCATCGGCCCTGATGCTAAGCGTCAAGGTGAGCACCAAGCACCAGGTCGTCGTCCCCAGTGAGGTAAGAGCTCGTCTTGGGATCGAGGCGGGCGATCGACTTGACGTTCGAATCACTGACGATTCCATCGTCATGAGGAAACGACCCCCTCGCGCGTCGGACCGCTTGCGCGGGACCGCGGAAGGTCGGGGATGGTATGAGCCCGACCCGGTGAGCTTCGTGCGCAGTCTTCGCGACGAGTGGGAGGAGCGGAATGTTGAGCGTGATTTCCGGCTCCGTCGAGGCACTGCTGACGCAACACCAACGGATCGCGATCGACAGCAACGTCCTGATCTACCTGACGGAGGGTGACCCCGATCGGGCGGACGCCGCCGCCCTGATCGTCGATTCGATCTCTGACGGCCGTACCGAGGGTGTCCTCTCCAGCGCGAGTCTGAGCGAGGTCCTCGTCGGCCCGGCCCGTTCAGGTGATGGCGCTGCATTCGAGCGACTCGCCGCGACGATCAGGGACCTTGGGTTCCGAGTCGCCGCACTCGACGCCACGGCCGCCGAGGACGCGGCGTGGATCCGCGGGCGAAGCGGGATGAGCCTGCCCGACGCGATGCATGTCGCCTGCGCGCGCGCCGCGGGCGCGACGGTCTTCGTCACCAATGATCGAAGGATCGCGTCGCGGCCAGGCCTCGAGGTGGTCTACCTCGACGATCTGATCGCCAACGAGCCGCCAGCCTGACCTCGGTCGTCGCGCGACCCGGGACGCGCGGCGCGATCGGCCGGTCGGCCGGTCATCCTCGGGCGGTGGACCTGACCCTGACGCCCGCCCAGCTCGAGCTCCAGGCGCGCGCCCGCGCCTACGTCGTCGAGGTCCTCCAGCCGATCGAAGGCGCGTTCGAGCAGGCCGGCGGCCGGCTCCCGGCCGCGACCCGCGAGGAGCTGAAGCGGGCGGCGATCGAGGCCGGCCTCCACGGCGGGTCGTTCCCGCGCGAGCTCGGTGGGCAGGGTTGGACGGTGCTCGAACAGGTGATCGTCCACGAGCAGCTCGGCCAGGCGACCGGCGGGCTCTGGTCGTTCATCCCGGGCGCGTACAACGCCCTGATCCACGCCGATGAGGCGCAGCGCCGGCGCTA
>JANMRJ010000323.1:0-10183 GCA_031370985.1 Acidimicrobiales bacterium | reverse complement strand
GGCGTGCCCGGGCGGTGCTCGGGCCGAGGCCCGCCGTCACGGGGCCGGTCGTCGGTGCGGGTGCCGCCGTCGGCCGTACTCGCACCGGCACTGGCGTCGGCGTCGGTCGCATTGGCATTCGGGCCTGTACCGGTCGCATTGGCCTTCGGGCCGGCGTCGGTCGACTGGGAGTTGGGGCCGGCGGCGGCGTCGGCGGCGCGGCCCTGCGTCGTGTTGGTGTTGGCGCCGGCCGGTGCGCTGCCGTTGGCCGCCGGCAGGCCGGAGCGGTCAGTGGTGGCCTGGGCGACGGCCGGCGGGGCCTGCTCGTCGGCCGTCGGCGCGGCGTCATTGGTCGCGGGCGCCTCGTCGGTCGGGGCGTCAGTGGCCGTGGTCTCGTCGAGCGACAGGGCGGCCTGGGCGGCGGCCTTCGTGGCCCGCGAGCGCCGGGGCTTCCCCTCGGGGGCGGTCTCGATGCCGGCCTCGCGGAGGATGTGGTCGATCAGGGTCGACTTGGAGGCACGGGCTGACGCCTTGACCCCCATCGCCTCGGCGATGGTGGCCAGCTCGTCCCGCTCTTTGCGCTGAAGGACGGACCGCTCGAGCGGGGACTGGGGGGCGATGCTCATCGCGGCTCGACGGTCCTCATGAGTTCGCCTCCAAGGGGCTGGGGAAGGGGTGCGTGCGGGCCCGGGTACGAGGAAAGGAGCCGGCATTTCGGACGAAAGGAGCGCCGTCACCGGAGGGCCAGGCCAGCATCCGATGCCTTCGGTACCGCAGGAGGCGTCGTACGTAGCCTGCTGAGCCTGGTTAACGCCGGGTATTCAGCACCTTCATCATACCGCCAATACTCAGGTGGTGGTGCCGGTCGGCCCGGCCTCGCCCTCGGCGCCCGGTCCGGGCACGGCCTCGATCGCCTGCTCGACGACCAGGTCGATGATCTGCGACAACGTGGCATCGAGGTTGTAGGACGGGACGATGGGCACCCCGTGCTGCAACGCCAGCGATTTCACGTAGCGCTGCATCTTCCGGATGTTGTCGAAGAACTCGAGGTAGCGCTCCGCCGGACGGTTGCGCGCCTCCCGTGCCCGTTGGAGGAAATGGCTGCGGTGGATGTCGACCTCATCGACGGTGACGACCAGGGGGACCACCACCGCCTTGCCCTTGAACCGGCTGTAGTCGAGGAACCCGGGCACCAGGTGGGCACCCTCGAGGATGAGGTCGGTGCCCTCGTCGATGGCCCGCTTGATCAGGGCGTCGATGCCGACGCTGACCGCCGAGGTCTGCTCGCGAAAGCCGATCACGACCGGGTCGGCGCTGCGGGGCAGGGGGTTGCGGACCAGGCGGGCGGCGTCGAACGACGACGTGTGGAGCGTGGGGAACAGCTCAGCGGTGAACATCGACCGCATAACCTCGCGCACGGCGTCGGTGGGGATGACCCGGGTGATGCCCAGCCGGCTGGCGAGCATGGTGGCGATCGTGGACTTGCCCACGCCGGTGGCCCCACCGAGCAGGATGACCAGCGGCATGTCGAGGCGCTGCACCATCTGCCACTTGGCGAAGGACTCGGCATAGCGGTCGCCCACCTCGGTGCGGAGCACCTCCAGGGCCAGGGTGTTGAGGTCGTTGCGGGTGATGGACGGCGCCGCCGACTCCTCCAGCCGCTCCTCGATGACCTCGGCCACCCCGAAGGCGCGGGCCGGCGCCAGCCCGGTGGCCATGATCACCGAGGCCATGAGTCCCTTCGAATAGGGCAGCTCGTAGGTGTTGTCAGTGACGAGAACGTGGCGATTGGTGAGTGATCTCATGACCGGAGCCTCACTGCCTCTTGGAAATTCCGCTGTGCGAAACGCTTCTGGGCCAGCGTGGCCGTCTTCAAGACCATTGCCTCGAACGTCGGGTCGCCGGCGATGCTGACGACGCGGTTGTCACAGAAAACCACATCCATGTCCCGTTCGAGCGCGAACCTCGCCGCTACGTCGACTCCCGCCGCCTTCAACTCCACCACGAGGATGTCCGCGTCGCCCATGCCGGCGAGGTCGGCCGCCAGCTGGGGGCGCCGGGCCAGGTTATGCGATGTGCCCACCACCGTGGCACCGTGGCGCGCCTCCAAGTGCTCGACGAGGACGTTGCCGGCCGCCGGCGGGGCCGTCGTCACGTAGAACACGCTGCGGCCGGCGATGGGCTCGAGCGGGAACGGCCGCAGCACCGTCTCGACCAGGTCGACGCCGGGAGCCAGGCCCCGGATCGCTGGCGCCACGCCGGCCGCGGCCGTTCCCGCTTCGGCCATGGTGACCACGATGAGGTCGGCCAGCAGCAGGCGATAGGCGCCGAGGTACCCGACCAGGAGCTCCACCTCCGCGGTCGCCGGCACCACGCACAGGGTGGCGTCGGCGTGGACCGGCGGCACGGCCGCCCCGCTGCCCTCCAGGACCAGCAGTGCCTCCGGCCGCCCGTTGGCCAGCTCGACGCCCGCGGCGAACGTGCTGTCGACTGGCGCACCAGCCAGACCCCCGCCACACCGGCGGGTGCCGATGGTGACGACGCCGGCCATGAGGGCGTCCTCCAGGTGGTCGCTGGCCGCGTGACGCCCGGACGCGGCCAGGGCGACGAGGCCGGCGGCCGACAGGTCGAAACGGTGGGGATCTATGAGCTCCGGCTCCGGCGGGCCGCCGCGGCCCATGGCCACCACCACCGGCGGGCGGCCGTCGGCGGCGAGGGCCCGGGCCAGCTGGGCCGAGACCGCGGTCTTGCCCGTTCGCTTCCCGGTGCCGATCACGGCGACGGTGGGCTTCGTGGCCACCCGGGGCCGGGGCGGCGGGTCGAGCCGGAAGTCGGCACCCTGGTAGGCCACTCCCGCCAGGAGCGCCTGGGCGGCCAGCCGAAGGCGGACGCGAGCGTCGACCACGGGCTCGTCGGAGAGGTCGAAGACCAGCTCGGGCTGGAATCGGGCCAGGCCGGCGGCCAAGGCGTCGGAAGGGGTGGGGCCCTCCACGACCGGCACGCCGATCTCCAACGGCCCGGCCAGCTTCTCGCCCCCGCCGAGCAGGACGGCGCCGGCCACCTCGGCCCCCGCCAGGATGGTCGGCAGGCGTTCGACGGCTGCCTTCACCACAGGCGGGTAGTGCTCGCCGTCGACGAGGACGATGACGCGGATCTAGTGCTCCTGGGTGATGAGCCGGCGCATGAGGGTGTGCCCGGGGACCGGCGGGCACTTCGCGGTGCCGGCCTCGGTGTAGATGCCGCCGGCGCCGTCGACCTCGGAGTCGACCAGCATGTAGGGCACCGAGTCGCTGGTGTGGGTGCGCAGGGCCAGCGGGGTGGCGTGGTCGGGCAGGAGGAGCAGGCGCCAGGGGCGGAAGTCGTCCATGTCCAGGGCGTCGACCAGGGGCCGCAGGATGCGCCGGTCCCAGTTTTCCAGCGCCTTGACCTTCTCCTCCACGTTGCCGGCGTGGCCGGCCTCGTCGCTGGCCTCGACGTGGATCAGGAACAGGTCGTCGCCGGCGGCCAGGCTTTGCAGGCAGGCATCACGCTTGGCTTCGTAGTCGGTGTCGTACCAGCCGGTGATGCCCGGAACGTCGGCCCGGCGGATCCCGGTCAGGGCGCCCAGGCCCCGCACCAGGTCGACGGCGCTGACCATGCCGGCCTGGAGCCCGTAGGTGTCCTTGAACGAGGGCAGGCGGGGCTGGCGGCCCTGGCCCCAGAGCCAGATCGAGTTGGCGGCAACGCTGGAGAAGCCGGCTAGTACGGTCCTGGAAGCGTCCATCAGCTCTTGGAGCTTCGGTGCCGCCGGCCCCGTCGGCCATAACACCGGCTTGCCCGTGAGGTCATGCGGCGGGGTGCAGTCGGCGTCGGCCCAATCGGCGGGGGTGACGAGGATGTGGCGGTACTGCACGCCGGCGTGGAACTCGATGCCATCGCCGCCCAGCTCCCGCTGCAGCGCGTCGATCACCGGCCCGGCGGCCTCAGTGGAGGGGTGGCCACCGGCAAAGTCGTCCATGGTGCCGCCGGCGCCCACGGTCACCAGGTTGCAGCGGTAGGCGACCTGGTCGTCCTCGAGGTGCAGGCCCATCGCCGCGGCCTCGATCGGCGCCCGGCCGGTGTGGTAGCGGGCCGGGTCGTAGCCGAGGATCGACATGTTGCCCACGTCGCTGCCCGGCGGGTACCCCTCGGGGATGGTCGCCGCTCGCCCGACCTCGCCCCGGCGGGCCAGCGCGGCGAACGTCGGCAGGTGAGCCGCCGCCAGTGGCGTGCGCCCACCCAGCTCGGCCAGCGGTTCATCGGCGGCCCCATCGGGCACGCACACGACGTACTTCATCCCGACGATGGTAGGGCGAGTGTCGTGTCCATGAACGATTACCCGTGGAGCGCGTATGTCGTTCGGGTCGCCGTCGGGCGCCGCAGCCATGCCGCAGGTGGCAATTCCGTCGCCTCCGCCGACACGACGGGCGCTCGTGTGATACTTGGGCATGGGAAGTCTCAGGAGGTTCTTCGGACGTGACGCCGGGGAAGGCGCCGAGGCCTACATCCGGCGACTGCACCGAAGTGGACGACTGCGATCGGGCGACGTCGCTCCGGTCGTACCGTCCATCGTCGAGCTGTACGACCGTGTCGCCATGCTCGAAGCGCGCGTTGTCGAACTCGAACATGACGCCGGAGGAGGTTCTCCCGATCACCCACCCGCATGAAGGGGTGAGGGTCAGCCATGAGGGGACGCCCTGGGCTACAGAGACTCTTGGAGGACCCGCAGTCGAATGACTAGGTCGGCCAAGATGGCCTGAAGCTCACCCAAGCCCTCTTGTCGATCGTAAGTGTCCGGAGATCGCACGTTTCTTCATCGCGGCCTCCATTAGCCATCGGTGACGGTCGGCCTCCTCGGCCGTCCACTTCTGTCCCGCGGTCACCGTCATCCGCGCGATGGCGGGCCCCAAGCTAGCGGCGACGACATTGATGACATCGTCGGCACCGTGATCGTGCGCTTTGTCGAGTCGGTGTTCACGGGCCGATTGGACAGGGGGCGCTCGGCTGCTGCTTTCTGACCCTGGATCGCCCGCAATGCCGCCTACGACCTCCTGCGGCGCGCCAGCGCCGGCCGGAGGCCGAGCTCACCGAGGCGACGGCTGAGCACGAGAACGAGGACGACCTCGCCACCGTGCTTGCGAGCCGGTGGATCAGCCAGGGCCGCTTAAGTCGAGGTGGTCCTTGGTCCCAGCGGACCGAGACGGCGCATTCGGCCTGAAGGAGGCTGAGTTCCTCCGGCGAGCGCACATCGTTCCGACCACGGCATGGGACCATCCCCGATAAAGCACGGTCCTGTCGTGTCAACCAGCGGCCGACCGAGCAGCCCGTTGGCTGCTGCCCTCGCTACAGCCCCAGTTCGGCCCGGACCGCGCCGATGTCGGCGTCCACCGGCGAGGGCACGGCAATCTCGGCGATGGCCCGATCGGGGTCCTTGAGGCCGTGGCCGGTGAGGGTGCAGACCACGGTGCGGGTGCCCTCGGGCACGCCGACTTTGAGCAGGCCGGCGACCGACGCGGCCGACGCCGGCTCACAGAACACGGCCTCGGTGCCGGCGAGCAACCGGTAGGCGGCGAGGATCTCGGCGTCGGAGACAGCGTAGATGCCCCCGCCCGACTCCGAGGCGGCAGAGACGGCGCCCCGCCACGACGCTGGGTTGCCGATGCGGATGGCAGTGGCGATGGTGTCGGGGTCCTCGACGGGGTGGCCGAGCACGATCGGCGCCGCCCCCTCGGCCTGGAACCCGAGCATGGCCGGCAGCTTGGTCGAGAGGCCGGCATCCTGGTAGCGCCGGTAGCCCATCCAGTACGCGGTGATGTTGCCGGCGTTGCCGACGGGGATGCAGTGGACGTCGGGCGCGTCGCCCAGCACGTCGACCACCTCGAACGCGCCGGTCTGCTGGCCCTGGATGCGGTACGGGTTGACCGAGTTCACGATGGTGACCGGCTCGCGATCGCCCAGCTCGCGGACCAGGTCGAGGGCGTTG
Source organism: Acidimicrobiales bacterium (assembly GCA_031370985.1). Lineage (GTDB taxonomy): Bacteria > Actinomycetota > Acidimicrobiia > Acidimicrobiales > AC-14 > CADCTB01. Next base: position 4,203 of record JANMRJ010000323.1, on the reverse strand, counting down.
TCGAAGTTGCCCCGGATCTGCAGCACCCGGGCGCCGTGCACGAGCGCCTGGGCCAGCTTGCCCAGCGCGATGTAGCCCTCGGGGATGAGCACGACGCACGTCAGGCCGGCGCGGGTGGAGTACGCCGCGGCGGAAGCCGAGGTGTTCCCCGTGGAGGCGCAGACGACGGCCTTGGCCCCCTCCTCCACCGCCTTGGAGATGGCCAGGGTCATGCCCCGGTCCTTGAACGACCCGGTGGGATTGGCCCCCTCGACCTTGAGCCACACTTCGGCGCCGACCCGCTCCGACAGGCGGGGGGCGTGCACCAAGGGCGTGGCCCCCTCGTTCAGGGTGATGACCGGCGTGTTGGCGTCGACCGGCAGGAACTCCCGGTACTCCTCGATCAGCCCCCGCCAACCAGGACGGCCTCGCCCCTGGGAATCGGTCATGGCTCCCCGCCGATCACCCGCAGGAGGGTACCGACCCGGTCGACGTGGTCGAGGTCCCGTAGCTCGGCGACGGTGGCCTGCATGTCCCGCTCGTAGGCGGTGTGGGTCACCAGCACGAGCCGGGCCTCCTCGCCCATGCCCACCTGGAGCACCTGGACGATCGACACGAGATGGCGGGCGAAGGCCGCCGCGACCTGCTCCAGCACGCCGGGGAGATCGGCCACGTCGAGGGACAGGTAGTACTGCGAGCGGACCTCGTCCATCGGACGGATGCGGGCCGATGCCAGGCCCGGCACGCCGGCCGACGTCCCCTGGCGAAGGTTGGCGGCGGCGTCGATGACATCGCCCAGAGCGGCGCTGGCCGTGGGTCGCCCGCCGGCACCCCGCCCGTAGAACATCAGCTCGCCGGCCGCCGCGCCTTCGACAAAGACGGCGTTGAACGACTCCCGCACCGACGCCAGCGGGTGGGCCGTCGGCACCATCGCCGGGTGCACGCGCACCGCCACCTCGCCGTCCACCGAGTCGATCACGGCCAGCAGCTTGACGACATACCCGAGCCGACCGGCCATGCGGATGTCGTCGGCGGAGACGCCGGTGATGCCCTCGCGGTACACGTCCGACGACACCACCCGCACGCCGAAGGCCAGGCTGGCGATGATCGACGCCTTGGCCGCGGCGTCGTGGCCCTCCACATCCGCGGTCGGGTCGCGCTCGGCGTACCCGAGCGCCTGGGCCTCCGCCAGGGCTTCCTCGAACGTCTGGCCCAGCTCGGTCATCCGGGTGAGGATGAAGTTCGTCGTCCCGTTGACGATGCCCAGCACCCGCGTGATGCGGTCGCCGGCCAGCGACTCCCGCAGCGGGCGGATGATCGGGATGGCGCCGGCCACGGCGGCCTCGAAGAGCAGGTCGACGCCGGCCTTGGCCGCGGCGTCAAACAACTCGGCGCCGTAAGCCGCCATCAGCTCCTTGTTGGCGGTGACGACGGGTTTTCCCGCCTCCAACGCGGCCAAGACCAAGGCCTTGGCCGGGTCGATCCCGCCGATCAGCTCGACGACCAGGTCGACATCGGAATCGGTCACGACCGAGGCTGCGTCGTCAGTGAACCCGGTGAACCCGGTGCGGGCCTTGGTGAGGTCACGGACCGCCACCCGCGTGACCTCGAGGCGCAGGCCGGTACGCGCCGCGATGGTGTCGCCGTTCTCGGCAACGAGGGCGACCAACGCGGCCCCGACGTTGCCGTACCCCAGCACGCCGACCCGTACGGTCGAGTTCCCGTCCATTCATCCACGCTACAGCGGGCACTGTGCGGGAGAATCGGACTCGTGACATCTGCGAGTGGTCCCGTGCCGTCCTCAGGGGAGATCTGGCAGTTGGACGCGGCCTACCGCGGCCTGCCTTCGTTCGAGGAGTGGACATCAACAGTCGCGATCGGCGACTTGTGGGAGGAAACCGTCGCCATCTTGGAGGAGCGGAGAGCCTCCGCTGGCGCCGATGCCTTCGACCGCCTTGTCGAGGAAGCACTGCGCGCTGCAGCAATCGATACCGGCGCCATCGAGGGCCTTTACTCGGTGGACCGAGGATTCACGATGTCGGTCGCCAGGATGACCGCCGCGTGGGAGGCCCAAATCGCGCGTGAAAAGGGGTCAGACACCGCTGCGCTTGTGGCCGCGCAACGGCGAGCGTATGACCTGGCACTTGATGCGGCGACTGGCGAGACGGAAATCAGCGAAGCATGGATTCGCCGCCTGCACGAGGAGGTATGTGCGGCCCAGGACACTTTCGTAGTCCATACCGACCAAGGCCGCCAGGCGCAACGACTTCCGAAGGGAAAGTATAAGCAGTATCCGAACCATGTGCTCCAAGCCGACGGTTCCGCTCATTCGTACGCGCCCGTCGCATCGACCTCCTCGGAGATGCACATCTTCGTCGAGGAACTACGATCAGCGATCTTCCAGAAGTCTCATCCAGTCCTGCAGGCGGCGTACGCCCACTACGGACTTGTGTCGATCCACCCATTCGCAGACGGCAACGGCCGAGTCGCTCGTGTACTTGCTTCCGTTTACTCGCTCCGGGCGCTGTCTCTGCCGCTTGTTGTCTACGCCGACCAGAAGGACTCGTACCTGGACGCCCTCGGTGCCGCGGACGCGGATCGTCCTCAAGCCTTCGTGGACTTCCTCCTCTTCAGAGCGGTCGACCTTCAGCTGTACCTCGCAGAAGCCTTGAAGTCCGCAAGCGTGCCGTTGCCGGATGAGACTCTCACGCGACTTCGACGATCGGTCCGCGTATCCCACGGTGGCATGACCCACGAGGAACTCGATGTGGTCGCTCACCGCCTGCTGAGCGAGATCCGCACCTCCGCCAACTCATTACTTCAAGATCTCAAGCTCGGCCCTACGGTAGATGGCGGGGTTAGCGGATACGGAGGGCACGCGCCCCCAACCACGCCGATATACAGAGCGACGCATCGCGCTGATGCGCTCACCGTTCATCTTCGAACCCCCAACCCTGGCTCCGTTCGCGTTGAGGACAACTTCTACGTACTGATCGCGGTTGACCCGATGTCAGCATTCGCCTTCCGTATTGAACACGGACCGTCCGACGCGCTCGCCGTTCGATTCGATGAGGTCCACCCGATGGTCAGCCAACAGCTACAGAGCCGCCTACGACTCTGGCTGGAACGAATTGTCGCCGAGGCCCTCAGTCGGCTGGCCGAGAGGGCTGAGGAGGCTCCCACCCAGTAACGGCCCGACGACTGCTGCGGCGAAAACGGGAACCCGCCGAGAGACAACATCCGTCAGGTGTCGAGGCGCAGGAGGTCGTCGAACGTCTCGCGACGCACAACGACTCGGGCCTCGCCGCCGGCCACGAACACCACCGGTGGACGGGGCACCTTGTTGTAGTTCGACGCCATGGAGTGGCCGTAGGCGCCGGTGACCGGGGTGCACAGGATGTCGCCCACCGCCAGGTCGGCGGGCACATGGGCGTCGCGCACCACGATGTCGCCCGACTCGCAGTGCTTGCCCACGACGGTAACGGTGCGGGGCCGCTCGGCCAACGTGGCGCGGGGCAGGAACGTCTCGTAGCCGCTCCCGTAGAGGACGGGCCGGGGATTGTCGCTCATGCCCCCATCGACCGAGACGTAGGTCCGCACGTCAGGGATGTCCTTGATGGTGCCGACCCGGTAGAGGGTGAGGCCGGCGGCGGCGGCGATGGCCCGGCCGGGCTCGACGGTGACCCGGGCGGAGATGCCGGCGCCGGCGCACGCCGCGTGCAGGACCGCGGCCCACTCGGTGATCGAGGGCGCCTCCTCCCCCTCCACGTACGGCACGCCCAGTCCCCCGCCGAGGCACAGCTCCTCGACGTCCAGCGGCTCGACGAAGCCGGCGAGGATCTCGACCGCCTTCTCGAACGACCGCAGCAGGAAGATCTGGCTCCCGATGTGAGCATGCACGCCGACCAGGTCGAACGCGGGGTGGACCTGGGCGTGCTCCACGGCTCGGGCCGCGTGGCCCGACGCCACACCCAGGCCGAACTTCGAGTCGGTCTGGCCGGTCATGACGTACTCATGCGTGTGGGCTTCGACACCGGGCGTGACCCGCACCATGACCTTGGTCGTTTGCCCGTCCTCGGTGTGGAGGCGCTCCAGGCGGGCCAGCTCGTCGAAGGAGTCCACCACCGCCCGCACGCCCAGCTCATGCGCCCACCGCAGCTCGTCCATGGACTTGTTGTTGCCGTGCAGCACGAGCCGCTCGGGCGGCACGCCGGCGGCCAGCGC
>JANMRJ010000321.1:0-4081 GCA_031370985.1 Acidimicrobiales bacterium | reverse complement strand
GGCGACCAGCGTCGTCGCCGCCAACAAGCTGCAGCTGGCGAAGCGCCTTGCCCCGACCGGAGAACGACCAGGCGGGGGCCACGATGGGCTGCCCGTCGGAGTCGTACAGCGGGTGCTCGAGGAAGTACTCCCGGACGAGGTTGACGAGGTTGCGGTAGTAGAGCGGGTTCCGGTTCCCAGTGGCGACCTGGTAGACGCCGTGGCCCTCGGGCTCGGGCCCCTTGGCCGCCACCGTCACGATGGTGGCGACGACCAGGTCGACGGGGATGACATCGACGATGCCCTCGGGGATGCCGGGGAACTCGTTGAGCAGGCCCCGGCCGTAGGAGATCAGGACCGGCTCGGCCATGCGGAAGCCCCGAATCCACCCCGGGTGCGGCTCGGCCCACGCCGACTCGATGATCGACGGCCGCACGACCGTCACGGGCACGTGGCCCCGCACTTCGAGGGTGGCCCGCTCGGCGAGGGCCTTGGTGTAGGCGTATGCGTCGGGCCAGCCCAGGCTCTTGGCCCGTGAGCGGCCCGCCTCGACCAGGCGGTCGGCCACCCACTGAGTGCGGCGCTTCTCGGTCTTGGCCGCCAGCAGCGGCGGGCCGGCGGCGCCGAGCTCCTGGCGGGCCTCCTTGGCGAACTGGGCCAGCACCTCCGGTTCGCGGCTGGCCGCGTCGGCGTCGGCCCGGGCCCGGCGGGCCGCGGCCATCTCGGAGCGCCAGTCGACCTCGGTACTGAAGGGAGTATCGGCCAGCGAGGCCTCGTTGGCCCGGCCCCGGCGGGTGCCGGCGACGTAGGCGGTGGACACGGCGACGAGGTGGGCCGACGACCCCGCGTCTCGCAGCAGCTCGACCACCCGGACGGGCCCCATGAGGTTCACCTCGGCGGCGACATCGATGGGGGAGTCGAAGCTGACGATGGCGGCCGAGTGGATGACGGTGTCGCAGCTGGTGACGAGGGCGGTGGCCGCCTCGTCGAGGCCGAGGCCGTCGACCGATACGTCGCCGGCGACGACGGTCACCCGGCGGGCGATCTCGGCGTCGAACCCGTCGCCCAGCTGGGCCCGCAGCGTCCTGAAGGCGTCGTTGCCGAAAATCTCCCGCTTGGCCCGGGCCAGGGGAGTGGTCCGCCGGCCGGCGCGAACGATGAGAACGAGCTCGCAGCCGGGCACAGCGCGCAGCAACCGCTCGACCAGGGCGGTGCCCAGGAAGCCGGTCGAGCCGGTGATGGCAATGCGTTTTCCGGCCAGGGCCTCAGCGATCACGGCCCCTTCTCTAGCATCAGGTCACCCATGGACTGCCAGACGGAGACCTAGATGCCCGATTGGTTCGACCGCCAGGACTGGTCCGGCGTTGCCGGTCACGGCGCGAAAATCGTGCTGGTCCTCGTCCTCGGGGCCGTCTTCATCCGGGTCGGGAGCCGGATTGTCGATCGGTCAATCCGCTCCCTCGGGGCCCGATCGCCGCTGCGCGACCCGTCGCCGAGGTCCGAGCAACGGGCCGAAACCCTGGCCGGCGTCACGGTCAGCCTGGTGCGGATCTTCGTCTGGACCGTCGCCGTGCTCCTGGTGCTCGACGAGCTCGGGCTCAACCTCGGACCGCTGCTGGCCGGCGTCAGCATCGTGGGCGTGGCCGTCGGTTTCGGCGCCCAGAGCCTGGTGAAGGACTTCCTGTCGGGCTTCTTCATCCTGGTCGAGGACCAGTACGCGGTCGGCGATGTCATCACCATCGCGGAGGTGACGGGGACGGTGGAGGAGATCAACCTCCGGGTCACCCGGATGCGGGCCAGCGATGGGACGGTCTGGTTCGTACCGAACGGTGAGATCCGAAAGGTCGGGAACTCGGCGAAGGAGTGGTCGAGGTCGATCGTCGATGTGATCATCCCGAACAAGGCCGACCTCGCCGCCGCCACAGCCGCCATCGCCGAGGAGGCGGCGGCCCTGGCTCGGGAGCCGGCGTGGGTGGAGGCGGTCCTTGAGGACCCCGAGGTGCTCGGGGTGGAGTCACTCGGCGCTGACAACGTGACGCTGCGGGTGTCGACCAAGATCACGCCGTCACACCGGGCCCCGTTCGCCCGGGAGATGCGCTCGCGGATCACCAGCCGGCTCCAGCGCGACGGCCTGGTGGCCACGGAGCCGCCGGTGGCCCGGCCCCCTACAGCCTCGAGCTGAGACCTCGGCCTCTCAAGACGTCGGCGTACAGCTCGGCGTGCTGGCGGGCCATGCGCTCGGTCGAGAACCGCACCTCGACATCGGCCCGGCACTCGGTCCGGTCGATCTGGTCGATGGTGAGGAGCTTGGCCGCCATGTCCGACTCGTCCTGGCACAACCAGCCCGTGCGGCCGTCGGCAACGACCTCGGGAGCGGCGCCCTCGGCGAAGGCCAGGACCGGCGTGCCGCAGGCCAGCGACTCGAGCATAACCAGGCCGAAAGGCTCGTTCCAGCGGATGGGGAAGAGGGTGGCCTTGGCGTCGGCCAGCAGGCGCAGCTTTTCCTCGTAGGGCACCTCGCCCAGGTACTCGACCCCGTCGCCGAGGAGCGGCTCGATGTGGGACTCGAAGTAGGCCGTCTCCCAGGGCTCGCGCATCTTGCCGGCCAAGAGGATGGGGACGCCGGCCTCGCGGGCGGCGAGGATCGCCCGGTGGGCGCCCTTCTCGGCCACCATGCGGCCGAGGTACATGCAGTAGTCGCCCGTGCCGGCGCCCACCGGGAAATCTTGCACGTCGACGCCGTGGTGGATCACGCCGGCCACGGGGAGGCTCGGGTCTGCGGTGAGCTGGACATGGGAAATGGCAATGAGCGGCACCCGGCCGGCGATGCGCTGGTAGAGGTCGATCAGCTCGACGTTCAGCGGGCCGTGGATGGTGGTGACGACGGGGATGTCGGTCAGGGCGGACGCATAGACCGGACCGACCATGGTGTGGTCGTGGATGAGGTCGCAGTCGCCGACCGCCTCGTAGGCGGCCAGCACGTGGCGGAGCTCGGGGACCGTGAAGCCGATCCGGTTCCCCTCGGACTTCTCGAGTAGCCACCTGGTGGGGACGGGGCAGGTCGAGTCGCCGGTGGCGAACAGCAGGACCTCGTGGCCCGCGGCCACCAGGCCCCGGCAGAGGCAGTCGACGGCCTGCTCGATCCCGCCATAGAGGTCGGGGGGGATGGGGGCCCACGGTGGGGCGATGATGCCGATTTTCACCTCGGGAGTTGAACACACGCCGGCCGGTACTGTGGGGGCGTGAGCTCACAGCCACCGCATGCCCCCTGGGTGCTGGGCGGTGAGTGCATCATGGCCCTGGCCTCGGCTCGCGTCTCCGTCGGTGACCTGCCCGAAGGGCTGGGGCGCCTGCCCGGCCCCTGCACCGTCACCGCGGCCCGCTACGACGATTCGCCCGTCGGCCCCTACCGGGAACTGGCGGTGGCCCAGCCGGCGCACCTCGGTGCTCGTCCGGGGATGTGCATCACCACGATGGCGGTCACGTCTGTCGACGCCCGGTTGGGGGGCCGGGTCAACTGGGGCTTCCCCAAGGAACTGGGCACGCTCGTGTGGCTCGACGAGGGCGACGGGCGGGTGCTGCGGTGGGAGGAGCGGGAGATCGTGGTGCGGGCGACGCCCATCGGACCGCCGCTCCCGGTGTTCATCCCGCTCCGGGCGCTGCAACGCCGGGCCGACGGCCCCGTGTCCATCCTGGGCCACGCCCGGGGCCGTGGCCGGGTGGCCCGGGTCGAGATCACCGTGCCCTCCGACGACCCCCTCGCCCCCCTCGCCGGCCGCCACCGGGGGCTCATCGTCGCCGGCATGCGGCTGGTTGTCCGCCACGCCCGCCGGCCGGTGGGCCTGACCGCCACGCTCCGAGCCCCGCTGCGGGCCCCCGAGCCCGCGTTAACGTGGGTCCCGCAGTCACCAGCACACCCTCACGGGCGATTAGCTCAGCGGTAGAGCGCTGCCTTCACACGGCAGAGGTCGGGGGATCAAAACCCTCATCGCCCACTCACATAAGTGCAGGTCAGGACCCTGACGCGTTTCCGTGGGAATGCCGGGTGAGGTACGAAGTGATCAAAAAGTGATCGAACCGAGGTCTCTCCAGTCGAGTGATC
>JANMRJ010000304.1:0-3255 GCA_031370985.1 Acidimicrobiales bacterium | reverse complement strand
CGCACGGTCCTCGAGGCGCTCGCCCAGTTCGGGAAGCGGCTGCCCATCGAGTCGGAACAGGCGCTCAGCACCAACGCACTGCTCCTCGCCATGCAGACGAGCCTGCGCGACGCCCACCGCGACATCCCCTCCGTCGCCGTGCGCCTGCAGGAAAGAGGCGATCTGCTCGCAACGGTGACGGACGGGCAGCTCCACTGGACCCAGGACAGATTCGGCCGATCCGCCGCCACGATCGAGCTCGCCACCCTGACCCTGGCCGAACTGGTCTTCGGCGGACTGACGATGAGCGCAGCCGAGGCGAACGGCCGACTGGAGATCGCCGGCGATCGACGCGTTGCTCGATCGTTCCTCGCCGCCTTCGACCCCTGATGCGCTCTTGACCGATTCCCCGGCGGGCGCCCTCGGCGGCTGCACATAGGGACAAAACACGACGGACCCGCGACATGGGGCTGCCAGCTGCTCGGGCGGATCGACAGTGGTCGTCGTCACTCCCACGGCCAGAGGCACGGCGGGAGGCTCTGTCCGGAGTCGAGCGCTTGGGCGGCGGTCTGTCCACTCCGGCGCAGCTGCACTGACCGGAGAGGGGCCGGAAGGTCGCGTCGGAGCAGGGGACGACCGCGTTGACGGACGCGGCGCGATCCGCGACGCTGACCAGAACCCAGTTCCCAACCAGGGCGCGAAGCCCCGTGAGTGGTTGGTGAGTTCCCCCTCGCCCACCCCCTTTGACCTGCGGTTTTATGTTTTGGATGGTCCCGCACCCAGTCGTCGCACCGACCGACTGCAACCCAATTGCAACCCTTCGGAACGCTGGACGGTGCGATATCGGGCGGCACGAGCCGACATCGTGCGGCCCGTGAGGGCGCGCGACCACTCCTCGCTGCGGAAGAACTCTGGCGATCAACGCGTGTCTCGACGGGTCGCGACCCATCGCCGCCGGCGTCAGGCGGCGGTCAGGACCGACGGGGCGAGCAACAGCGTCATAGGACCGAGCTCGTCATCGTCGGCGAGTTCCAGCTTGACGCGGACGTGTTGGGGAGGATCGCCCCAGACCTCGACGATCTCGCCGTCGACCTCACGGTGGAGGCCCCACGGCACCTTGACCTTGTCCCCGACTCGCAGTTGTCGCTTCATAGCCTCACCACGGTTCCGTCCCGAACAGGCCTGTCAGATGATCCCACACGATGTGGTCAAGATGGTCGCCTGCTGGGGGGCGCTGGCCAAACTGGCCGTGGCCACCCTGTGCCCGGCGGGCACCGTCGGCCTCGACGTGGACGACACGCTGTTCCACAAATCGGGGTGCAAGGTCGACGGTGCCGGCAGCTTCCGCGACGCCGTGCGCTCCACCGGCAAGCGGGTGGTCTACGCCACCGGGCTGAACCTGGTCGTGGTCACCCTTCGGGTGAACCCGCCCTGGGGCGGGGAACCTCTGGGGCTGCCGGTGAACGTCCGGCTGTTCCGCAAGGGCGGGTCCACCCACAACGAGCTGGTGATCGAGATGATGGCCGAGCTGGCCTCCTGGCTGCCGGGGCGGGACTTCGTGCTGTGCGGCGACGGGGCCTATGCCTCCTTGGCCGGAGCGGGCCTGGCCCGCACCCACATCGTGTCGAGGATGCGCCGCGACGCTGCCCTCTACGACCCACCACCGCCGCGAACGGGGCGGCGGGGCCGGCCGGCCAAGAAGGGGGCCCGCCTCCCGACCCCGGCCGAGCTGGCGGCCACCACCAAGAAGGGGTGGGTCAAGGCCGACGTGGACATGCGGGGGCGACGGGTGAGCCGGCTCCTGCTGGTGCGGCCGGTGCTGTGGTACCGGGTGTCGCCCGAGGCCCTGGTCCTGCTTGTGGTGGTGCGCGACCCCGAGGGCGTCGAGAACGACGATTTCTTCTTCACCACCGACCTTGACGCCCTGCCCGCCGATGTCGTCGCCCGCTACGCCGGGCGCTGGTCGATCGAGGACACCTTCCGGGCGGTGAAGCAGAGCCTCGGTGGCCAGGAACCCCAGAGCTGGAAGGCGAAGGGCCCCGAGCGCGCCGCCGCCCTGTCGTTCTGGATCTACACCGCGGTGTGGCTCTGGTACATCCAGGCTCTCGCCCGAGCAGCGTGACCAGCATCATCCTGGTCACGGCGTTCTGGCAGCTAGCCGAACGGGTCGGTGAGGTGGTGTCAGCCATGGAACGTGCACTGAAATCGCCGCTCGTCAAGTTATCGACCCCCGCATAGGGCGGGGCTTCGTGCCCTGCAGCCAGAGCTCCCCCAAGGCTCGGTGGTGGGGTTCGAGGTCGTCCCCGGTCCGTCGCCGAGGCCGAAGGAGCGTTACCTCGGGACCGCCGACTCAGTTCCTGTTTCCGTGCGCAGAAACAGGAAACAAGTGCTAGGCTTTCGCTAGATGAGAGGATCGAACAGCGAAGCGAGGGATACGTTCCTTGCTGCACTGGCAGCAGTCGGGCTGCAGTCCTCGATACAAGCGGAGCCAAGGGCCGCGAGAGGATGCGACGCGATCGGCTCGGTCGAGGGCGTGCCAGTCGTCGTCAAGCTCAAGCCCGTGCCCGGCGTGGCCGACGTGCTCGCGTTCGATCGTGTCGACAGCCATGGTGCGTACAAGGTGCTCGTCGCCAGTCGGATTTCGGCCGCCGTTCGAGACGCGCTGACCCAGCGTGACATCGGGTACTTCGACGGACGGGGCCGCCTGCGCTTGTGGCGCCGGCCCCTGCTCGTCGACACCGATGTCCCCGTCCTCGCCGGATTGCCAGCTACGGGCGGTGCGCCACGTCTTGAGGTGCCCTCGCTGCTTGACGTTGCGCTCGCCGTGCTGGACGGCTCGGCCGCCGGCGGTGTGCGGGCCACGGCCAAACTGGTGGACCGTGCGCCTGGAACGGTCTCCAAGCAGCTCGCCGCGCTCCGTGCCGCGCACCTGGTCGGTGAGGACGCCGAGCGGATGGTGCCTGACCTCTTCGACGCGGTGGTTGATGTGTGGCGGCCCCTCCGGGTCCCGCTTGCGGCTGTGCCCCGCGATGGCGCTGGACCGGTGAACGAGCGTCTGCACCTCGGCCTGGACGATCCGACGGGGCCGGGTTGGGTTCTCGCCGACCTGTTCGCCGCGGCTGCCTGGGGCGCTCCTGTCGTGCTCGCCGGTGATGCACCTCGGGACTTCTATGTGCCCGATGCAAGGACGCTTCGCCAGGCGCGGACGTTGCTCGGTGATGCCGAGTTCGGACGCCATGCGTGCACCGTCGCCGTTGCGCTGGCGCCGTACGTGTG
>JANMRJ010000285.1:0-1217 GCA_031370985.1 Acidimicrobiales bacterium | reverse complement strand
CTGATCGGATGAAGACGAGCGCCTTGGCACTGGTCGCGTTGTTGCTGGCCGCTTGTGGGGGTGCTTCGTTCAAACCACCCCCTCCACCGTCCGAGGACGCGGCCCGTGCCTATCTGCAGTCCGTCGTACGCATCGTGCAGTCAGGCGATGTCACGAGCCTCTGTCAACTCGGCAGTGGGACCTGCGGGCACGACCTTGCGCAGGCGGATCGTGCTGCCGTGCCGCACACCCCACCGACGGTCGTGGGAACTCGCGCCGTCCCCTCAGCGTACGTATCCGATGGAACCTGGAGTGTTGGCGGCCGGCTCCTCAAGCTCTGCGGTCGCGATGGTCGGGACAAGCCGTACTACTCCGAGATGCTCGTGTTTCAGGACAGCGACCGCCTCATCTCGACCGGAACGGTGTTCTGGCTCGGCACGCGAATCGCCGACGGCCAGTCCACGGACGGAGCGCCACCGCCCTGTCCGGCGTGACGAACGGTGGCCTTGAGGCAAGTGGCGGCCGAGAAGCGGACCGCGCCGCCCTGCTAGGATCGCACGGCCATGACCGACCGAGCCCGCTACTACCTGACGACGGCGATCGCGTACGCCAACAGCCAGCCCGGCCTGCACACGCTCTACGAGGTGATCGGCGCCGACGTGATCGCTCGCTGGCACCGGATGCTCGGCGACGACACTCGCTTCCTGACCGGCACCGACGAGCACTCGGTCAACATCGCCGAGCGCGCCGCGGCGGAGGGCCGCTCACCAAGGGACTTCGTCGACGAGCAGGTGGAACGCTTCCGCATCGCGGAGGCGGCGCTCGCCATTGCACCGGATCGGTTCATCCGGACGACGGATCCGGACCATGTGCTGGCCGCCCAGGAGATGGTCCGCCGAGCCTACGCCAACGGCGACATATACCTCGGCACGTACGAGGGCTGGTACTGTCCGAACGAGGGCTTCCGGGGCGCGACGGACGTCCAGGAGACCGCGCGCGGCACGATCTGCCCGAACCATCCGGACGTGCCGCTGCAGTGGCTATCCGAGCGCAACTGGTTCTTCCGCCTGTCGGCCTACCAGGCCCGCCTCGAGCGTCATTTCGCCGAGCATCCCGAGTTCGTCCAGCCGGACTACCGCCGCAACGAGATGCTCGGCTTCATCCGCGGCGGGCTCGAGGATTTCTCGATCAGCCGGGCCGGCGCCAGCTGGGGCATCCCGTTCCCGATCGCCGAGAAT
>JANMRJ010000274.1:0-5261 GCA_031370985.1 Acidimicrobiales bacterium | reverse complement strand
ACGAACGCGCCGAAGAGGACGATCTGGACATTCCCGCCCAGGAGCGCCTCGGCGAATGGCGGCCAGAGCAGGACCAGCGGGACCCACCGCCAGGGAATGGCCAGGCGCCGGCAGGTCCACGCCGCGACCGCCACCTCCAGGGCGAACCAGCCAGCCGTGAGGGCGAGCCGCGGCAGCGCAAGCAAGGGCACCAGGAACGGCAGCACGAATGGCGGGTACAGGAACGGCACGTCGTAGCCGGGGCCCGCCAGGAACGATTCCGGCAGGTACGGCCGGCCGCCCTGGACCCACCGCTGGGCGGCCCGCAGCGGGATCTCCAGATCCACACCCCAGGGGTAGTGCCGGATGAGGTCGATCACGGCCATACCCATGAGGAGCACGACGACGACCGCCAGGCCGGCCCGCAGCAGGCGGTCGGTTCCACTGCCGATCGCGAACAGGCCAGGTCGCTCCCGGCGATCGATGGAGGTCACGGCGAGAGCCTAGCCGACCGTGGCTGCCATTGGTCGGCGCGTGGTGTGGGCGGTATGACTGGGGGCGTGGCACGTAGGGTGGCGCGGGCCACTGACCTCGCGGCTTCCTTTGGTGCCCGGACACCTCCCTCCAGGGGCACCCCTGTGGGCCGCCTACGCCGCCTTGCCGGCCCCGCTGCGGCGGGTCTCATCGTCTTCGGACTCGTGCGGCTCGTCCTGATGGCCCACGAGGCCGTCGGGATACCCGGCTCGGTAGGAATCGACGAAATCGTCCCGACCAGCGGGAGGTCCTGCAGCCGAAGCGGGGAGTACCTCGGAATCAACTCAGGCAGGGTACCGGGACGGTCAACGACACAACCGCGGGCCGGATCGTGCGTCCTGAGCCGTTGCAGTCATCGTCGCTTCTCCCGAGGACGAGGTCGGAGCCAACGGTCACCTGGACATCCAGCTGGGCGTTCGCGACGAACATCACGACCGCGAAACAGCAGCTGGCGGAGGCGATCCGGCAGCACAGGCTTGCGTGGCATGCCGCCACGATAGGCGCAGTTCGCTGGGACGGGCGCGAGAGCAATCGGGTAGCGCGAGCGGTCGTAGGCCGCGCACCCTTGACGGGCGACGCCTGACAGCCGGGTCTTGAGCCAAGGCGAGTGACACCGAGATCCGCCCGTAGCTCTGCTCGCGAGGCGGGAGGCCAGCTGCGCCGCGCATCACTGGAAGCCCGCCGACGTCTGGGCCTTGGAGCGGCCGAGCCAGGCCACGGCCCCAATCAACACGAGCGGCAGTCCAGCCAGCGAATACCGCCAGTCCCCTGGTCCGTGCTGGACGACACGCAGCCAGTCGAGCCACAGAAAGCCAAACGGAATGGAGAGCAGGCCGACCCCGACAGCCGTGATCCACCATGAGCGCCGCCGGGCGCCGACGAGGAATAGCGGTCCGTACGAGGGCTTGATGAGCAGGAGGACGCCGGGCCACCCGTGCCGCAGGCCGATTGCGACCAGCGCCGCGACCCAGATGTCCGTGTTGCCGACGATGATCGCGGCGGGAGTCTGCGGCTGTGCGAGGCACAGCATCATGATCGGCCAAGTCCAGAAGGCGGGGCGCCAGGCGGCGATCGAGCCCACTAAGATTGCGATGGGGATCGCCCACCACAGGACGGCTGGGACCACCAGGAACGGTGCGAAGAAGAGGAGCGCCACCGGTGGGTGCAAGAACGCCTCGGGTGCGTAAGCGGCGTATGGCCCTGCGACCTCGCCCGGGAGGTATGGCGAGCCCGTCGAGAGCCAGCGGCGGACCGCATCGAGGTAGTGGCCGTAGTCATAGCCGAGGTAGTGCGTTCCCCAGATGCCATACCATTCGGCGGCGAATTGGGCGACCGCGAAGGCCCCGATCACGAGCGCGAGTCCGAGGGCGACCGGGCTGCCCAATCGGACAGCCATCCTCGCTTGTCGAGCCGGGGCGGACTGCATCGGCCCACTGTACGCGGCCAGCTCAACGTGAACTTCCCCGGCTACGTGAACGCCTGACAACTGGGGCCATCGAGCCCGCCACAGGCGGCGTGTCCGCGTTGTTGGTCGGCGTCCGGGAACGTCATCTGGCGCGGTGGCCCAGTCGGGACCGCGCGTGGACGGTCGAGCGGCCCGGCCTCAAGTCCGGCGGCGCGTCTGCCCGAGGAATGCGATGACCGGGAACAACAGCATCGGGATCTCCTGGATCGAGAAGGCGAGCCCACCTCCGCGAGAGTTCAGGAGCGTCTTGATCCAGTCCATCCAGAGGGCCCCGAAGACCACACTGAGCGCCGCCAACACGCCGAGCGTGACCCACCGGCGCGCGTCCACGAGCCGAACAGGGCGAACGGGATCAGGCTCGGTTTGAGCAGGACGAATACCGATGGCCAGCGCCACACGGTTCCGAGAGCGAGGGCCGCGACGGCCCAGATCACCGGGTTGCCTGCCGCCACCTTGACCACCGTCGGCGGCCAGGCGACGCAAAGGACCAAGAATGGCCATGCGATCGGACCAGGCCGGAGGCGCCAGAGCATCGAGCCGACCGCCGCTGCCGGGATAGCCCACCACAGAAACCCGGGGAGGACCGTGAACGGGATGAACAGGAGCAGCGCGGTCGGCGGCTCAGGCTTGCCCAGCATGCCACCACGATAGACGCAGTTCGCCGGGGCGGGCACGGTAGCGGTCGGGTAGCGCGAGCGGTCGGAGGCCGGGAAGCTCAGACGCGTGCGGGATCGTCGCTGATGACGCAAACGGGGTCTCCCTGGACTGAGCCCATGGATTGGGCAATCGAGATGGCCGTCCGCTCGATTGTTGCGAGCGGGGGTGTACGCGGTGGCGGCGCTGCGCTCTCGACCACCGGTCCCACTGCGCCACGGGCGGCGTGGTCACCGCGACGTGGAAGGATCCGGTGCCAACCGGCGGCGCGACCTAGGCTCGGCCGCTGCCGCGCTGAGTTGCCGGAGGCAAGACCAAGCTCTCGGGGGTCGAAGCGTCGGCCACCGCACGCAGGCGGTCTTTCAGCCGCAGGAACGGCCGTTCGATCACGACGTACGAGAGGCTGGCCACGACCAGCGAGACGATGATCACGACAGGCCACGGCAGACCCCACCAGATGAACAGGTAGTGCCAAAGGTAGAGGCCGTAGCTGATTCGGCCGACATACGCGAGCGGCGCCCAGCGTATCGGCAGGGGACAACCTGCCACGGCCAGGACTCCGAAGACGGTCGCCAGCGGTAGCATCAACACGGACCCGCCACCGCCAGCCCAGATCGCCGCCGACGCGACGCTCCCGGCCAACCCGATCCAGCCCAGGATCGCTGGGAGTCGGATCTGGAGCAGCGCGATCGCACAGCCGAGCAGCAGTGCATCGGCGTGGGCATCCGTCCCCCAGAGGGCATGTCCAAGGTCACCATGCAGCACCAAGTAGGCCCGCCACGGCGTGACCAACACCGCGAGGGGCACCACAACGAGGGCGACCGTCCGCCGGTTGGCCACGCGCAGCGCGAGGATCAGGGCGATCGGCCAGATCAGGTAGAACTGCTCCTCGACCGCTAGCGACCAAGTGTGGCCGAGCGGGCCAAGGGAGACGCCGGCAACGTGCGCCCAGTTGCCAACGTAGAGGAGCACAGCAGGGATGGCGATCCCTACGTCGCCCCCGGCGTTCGGCCAGAGCGCGACGGCTGACCCGACGGCGGCGGCGACGAGCAGGGCGGCGAGGGCCGGGAACAATCGAAGGCCGCGTCGAAGATAGAACGCCCAAAGATTGACGTGGTGTGTCGATTCACGCTCGGCCAGGAGCAGTGCACTGATCAGGTATCCGGACAGGACAAAGAACAAGGTGACCCCGGCGAGCCCTCCTTCGACCGAGAACCCGGGAACGTGGGCGTGCGATGCCAGCACGGTGAGCACGGCGACGCCACGCAGTCCGTCGAGTTCCGGTCGGTGCTTCAAGCGCCCCCTCTATCAGTTCATTGAGCGGCCGGGTAGCCTCGGAGCCGCGCCAAGATCGACGGTCGAGTCAGATGCCGCGTGGTGGATTGTGCCGCCCTCGGCCCAGCCACGCGGATATCGGGGTCATCAGTAGCGTCCGCAGGCATTCAAGGATGACTGTTGCATAGTCGAGCCACAGCGGCATGAGGGCACGGGCGACGAGGACCAATAGCCCCGCCGCAAGCCACCAACAGGGGCGGTAGATACCCAACAGTTGCTCGTCCTCGCGGCTTGCCGCCGGGCCAACGATACCGAAGGGAGATGCCCGGCCGGGGGCGGCCACACCGTGCCGAGGTGGCCGACCGGGTAGCCTATCGACGTGCCGAACGAAGATACAAGGTCGCAGTCGTGCGCGGTCGCCGGCCGTCGGGTCGATCGTGCGGCCGTCGTTGGGGTCCTGACTATGGTGGTCGCGTTCGCGATCTATGCCCGGAGCGCCCGGTTCTTCGGTCGCGTCAGGCGGACAAGCTGTTCCTCATGAGGGTCGCGATGTCCAGCGGGCAGTTTGTGCCGTGACAAGTGGTCTGCACTGCCGTCATGCTGTTGCTCGGGCTGCGTCCGCTCCTCGGCATCCGCCAACATTCGTCTTGCAGTCTCGGGGTCCAGCATGATCGTCTTCCTGCCCGTGCGGGCCTCCTCTTGATGGCCGCCGCGGTGACGCCCACGCGCGCCCGGCGCGTTCGACTCATGTCGGCGGTCGCCGGATGAGCCGCCGAGTCGTTCTCGACATCTTCATCCTGTCGGGCGCTGCCGGGCTCATCTACGAGGTCGTCTGGGCGCGCCAGCTCGTGCTGGTGTTCGGCAATACGACCCAGGCCGTGTCGACCATCTTGACCGGCTTCTTCGGGGGGATGGCCATCGGGAGCGCGGTCGGCGGTCGCATCGCGGACCGGGTCCGGCGTCCGCTGCGCCTGTACGGCGTCCTGGAAGTGGTCCTCGTCGGCGTGGTCCTGCTGACCCCGCTGACGTTCCGGCTCCTCCACGAGGTCTATCGCGGGGCGTTCGGAGCACTCGAGGCGACGCCGGTTCTGCTGGCCTTGGTCCGGTTCGGCCTGGCTCTCCTTGCGCTCGCCCCGGCGACGATCCTGATGGGCGCCACGCTGCCGACGCTGACCCGCTACCTGAGCCGGGATGCGGCCCACCTGTCTGACAATTTCGGACGGCTCTACGCCGCGAACACCCTCGGAGCGATCGTCGGCACGATCCTGGCCGGGTTCGTGCTCATCGAACTCATCGGCCTGAGCGGGACGCTGCTCGTGGGCGCCGCCTGCTCGGGTATCGCGGGCATCCTGGC
>JANMRJ010000261.1:0-3253 GCA_031370985.1 Acidimicrobiales bacterium | reverse complement strand
CGCGGCAGAGGAGGCTTGCGGCGGTGGTCGAGGCGCCGGTCGCCCCCGCCTGCAGTCAAGCGCCTGAGGGGTCGAAACGCGCCGGGCTGAGATCGCAAAGTTGCCGCTCGACATGGACTTGAAACTGCAGACGGCGCAGGTACAGGGCGCCATCAACCCCCGTGGGACAGCTACGTCCACAAGACGTGGGCCGGCCACAGCGGCTCGATAGTCGGAACACATCGAGACCTCGGCCACAGCGCCACTCCACGGGCCGGTTCCTCATCATGATGTCGACTTGGCGGCTCCCAACGTCCCTCCCTACAGCCCCATCCCCAGCTCCGGCCCGAGGTCCCGCTCGATGTGGGGCCGAGGAGGGCTCGGCTGGTAGGGCATAGACCTGTCCCGGCTGAGGTCGAGGGGGTGCGGGAACGAACTGCTCATCAGCTCGGCGGTGGTGGGCGCCCAGGAGGGGTCGTCGCGTGCCCAGTCGGCGCCGATGGCCTTCACCAGGCCCATGCGCTTGTCGTCGAGGTCGCCGCTGAGGGTGTCCATCTCCCGTTCCAGCCAGCTCAGTCTCTGGGGGACCTCGGGGTGGTCGAGGCGCAGGAAGCGCCGGTGGGCCCGGACCTGGGCATCGAGGAGGTTGGTCGTCTCTTCGGCCTGTTCGATCTCAGGGACCAGGCGGGCCCGCTCGGGGACAGCCAAGGCCCGGTAGGCGGCTTCGAGGGGTCCTTCTTGTCTCGCCAGCTCTCGTGCTTGTCGGGCGAAGCCGGGACGGCGGAGCAGGGGGCCTTCATGGGCGTGGCGCTCGGCGGCGTTGTGCTCGTAGAAGACCTTCTGCCACGCCCGCAGGGCATCACCGACGGGGGTGCCGGCCCAGGCCGAGTCGGTGTGCTCGCGATCGAGGGCAACCAGGCGGTGACGGAGGTCGTCACGGTGGCGCTCGGCGTCTCGGTGCTCTCGTTCGGGGTTGGGAGGAATGAGGCCACGCAGGGCCTCGTGCTCGGCGGCAAGACGGGCCATGCGGACGGCGGGGGGAGCGGGCTCGGCCGGGTTGATGGTCCTGGGGTCACTGGGCAGTCGGTCGATGGCCCAGCGCTGGCGGGTCTCGTTGGACCAGCTCCTGCGCAGGTCCTCGGCGGCCATCTCGACGTCGTCGGCCACGGTGTAGAGGGTGGTGGTGCCTCGGGCCCGGCTGTTGCGCACATAGGACAGCTCCCGGCCGCCACCGTCCTCCAGAGCGTGGGTGCCATCGACGGTCAGGCCCTGGCTGCGGTGGACGGTAACGGCGTAGCCGTGGGCCAGGCGGTCGGCTCCGATGTCCTCGGTGTCGAAGTACTGGGTGCGGCCGTCGTCCATGGCTGCGGTGAGGGTGCGGGCTTCGGGGTCGACGGCGAGGACGCTCCCCCGCTCGCTGGTCACCAGCTGGCCCCGTGCTCCTGGGGCCAGGGTGACGATGCGGTCGCCGGCTGCGTAGGTCGCTCCGCCGGGGGCGGTGAGGGTGGCGCCGGAGAGGTAGCCCATCTCGGCCCAGGCCACTCTGCCGAGTCTGTTCAGTTCGGCGACGTTCACCCGCCGCCAAGCGAACATGGCGATGTCGTCGTCGGCGCCGGTCCGCTCCGTTGCCGCGATGTCCCTGGCCCAGCCGGCGACCAGGGCCTCTCGGGCCTCCTCGATCGTCGGCTTCACCACGATGCGGTCATTGGCCACATACCAGTCGACGGCTTCGGTGACGTTGCCGGCCCGGAGCTGGGCCAGGGCGTCGCGTTCGACGACGTCGCGCTGGCGGACGTTCTCGGCGAGGACGTGGACCGCTTCGGGGTGGCGCTCGAGCACCGCGCCCATGGCCCCGCCGGCGCCGATGGAGGGAAGCTGGCGGTCGTCGCCCACGATGACCACCTTGGCCTTGGCCCGCTCGGCTGCGGTGAGCAGTCGCAGGGTGGTGACGTCGTCGGCCATGCCGGCCTCGTCGAGGACCAGGACACTGCGGTCGCTGAGGCGGAGCTGGTCGTGGTCGAGGCGCCACAGGATGGAGGCCGCCGTCCTGCTCGGGTCGATGCCGGCTTCAGAACCCAGCGTCCTCGCCGCCTGGCCCGACACCGCGGTGCCGATGACCTCATAGGGCGGGTCGGGGCGGGGGTTGGCCCGGCGGAGGGCGGCACGGACGCCGACGGGGAGGTACGGCTCCCCTGCCACCGGAATGGCGGGGTCGGGCGGTGGTGTGGCGTTGGCGAAGGCGTCTCGGACCGCAGCCAGGGCGGTGGTCTTGCCCGAGCCGGCCACCCCCACCACGATGTCGATGCCCCGGCCCGATGTCGTGATGGCTTGCACCGCTGCGTCCTGGCCGGGGGTCAGTGCGTGGCCGCCCAGGAGGTCTTCTCTCCTGGCGATGGCTTCCAGTGCCTGGGAGACGGTGACAGCGGCGGCATCGGTGCGTTGGGCCATACGCTCGACCACCTCGGCGATGGCCTGCTCGGTGGCGATGCCCCTCGCCGTGGCGTAGGCCTGCTCGCGCTTCTCGGCCACCCCCAGCAGGGGGACGGCCTCGGGATCGCCCAGGACCCGGTCGACGACCTTCCCGAGCACGGAGGGGTCGCAGCCGAAGAGCTGGGGGGCCACGGCCACCACGACATCACGGCGGTTGAACACCTTGCGCCGGGCCAGGTCGGCATCAGGGGCCAGGGTGGAGCCGACGAGTTCTCCCAACTCGGAGCGGCTGGGGTGCTTGCGGACGGTGCGGGTGCGGGAGGCCTCCCGCACTGAGGCGAGCAGTTCGTGGGCGGGGTGGCCGATCTCGGCGAGTTCCGCCCGCCAGCGCACCATCAGGTCCTCGACGGGTTCATGGCGCTTGAAGTCCCGGGTGGCCCGGGCCGCCACCTGTCTCGCCCGGTAGGTGTCGGTACCGCGTTCGTTCACTGCGTCGGTGATCTCTGCCGCTCGCTTGGAGTGGACCTCCATCGCTTCTCGGGGGATGCCGGCGATGGCCCACTGGCCCAGGCGGCCGCTGGGGCCGTGGTCGGGAACGATGGCGTAGCCGAGCTGTATGGCTCGATGCGCACTGGCCATGCGGCCGATGGCGGTGGCGGCTTGCAGGTGTTCGCGCCTCAGGGCGGTATCCGCGCCCTTGGTCCCCCCCGCTTCGTCGTTCATGCGCACGACGTTGGCCAGCAGCACGTGGTCATGGGGGCTGGGGTCGCCGGCTCGGGAGGTGGCGTGGCGGGTGATGGCGTAGGTGAGGCCGTCGGTCTGTGTCGGGGTGGCGGCTCTCCCC
>JANMRJ010000172.1:0-7579 GCA_031370985.1 Acidimicrobiales bacterium | reverse complement strand
TGGGCGTCACCGATGCCGGGCCGGCCACGGCCACGCTCCGCTGATCGCCGTCCTGCCCCGGCGATTGCACCTTGTCGGGCTCGGGGACCAGGAGCTCCTCGACCCCGCAACCGAGGACGGCGCAGATGATGTCGAGGTCCTCCAGCTTGATGCTGGCCGGCCGCCCCGACCACAGGCCCGACATCTTCCCGGCGCTGACGACCAGGCCGCGCTCGGCGAGGAGTCGTTGGCACTCGCTGGCCTTCCAGATGCCCCGGTTGGCGGCGGCGAGTCGCAGGTTCCACCTCATGGCACCAGCCCCTTCAGTCGGTCTGCGGCACGTTGATGCCCGGCCATCCAGGCGTCTTCGATGTGGGTGCGGTGCACGTGGACGTAGCCCATGGTGGTGGCGATCCAGGCGTGGCCGAGGGTCTCCTGGATGGCGATCAGGTCCATGCCGTGGAGGTAGAGCTGGCTGGCGAAGGTGTGGCTTGTTTCCGCACTGGCCGTGCGCGGTGGCGTTCGTGTTGCGATTCCGCCTTCCCCTCAGGGCCCCTCAGGGAGACCTGAACTCGGTGGGCGCCGGCCTGTGTGGCGTTTCGGGGAACTCGGGCTGCGATGACGAGATCGGTGGCTGTCGTGGGCACGAACGAGCTGCCTCAGCTGGATGGGCGGGTGGTGCGGGACTGGGTCGGAAGGCGACGGATGTTGCCAGTATCGGCAACGATGGAGCGCAGGTTCGTGATCTCGTCATGCTGGGCGGCGAGGCGGGAGACCGCCATCGTCTTGAAGTCGCCGAGTTCGATGATCGTGAGGTCGCGCTGGCCGAGGCGCTGATTGAGGGCGGCGATCTCGCTCTTGAGGCGGCTGATCTGGGCGTGGCGAGGATCGAGGGTTTCGCCTGCCTGAGCTGCCCGCTGCAGACGGGCCTCGAACTCCTCACGAAGATGGGCGTAGGGGCGACGGCCGTAGAAGGCGGTGCGGTCGAGGCCGGACTCCGTCGCCAGGGTCTTGACGTCGCATCCGCCGCCGGCGGGGATGTCGCCGCCCAGGAGCCTGTTCATGGTGGCGCGGATGCGTTCTTCGTTCTGGGCGCGCTGGTGGGCGCTGATGCGCACGTCACTCCTCGGGGGCGGCGGGGGTGACGGCGTCGATCTCGGCGACGACTCGCCGGGCACGGTCGTATTCGGCTTGCAGGCGCGCCTTCTCGGCTCGGCGGGTGGGGCCGAGGTTGTCGAGGAACACCTTGGTGGTGGTGGCCCGGTCGGCCCAGACGCCCCGGTGACAGGGGTGGTGGGTGGCTTGGGGGCAGCGGGCCGAGTCGCACATCCCGGCCAACGGCGCCTCTGCCTTCGGGGTGCCGGCCAGTTTGAGGCACAACGCCCGCGAGGGGTCGGTGAACCAGCAGTAGTTGGCGACACCCAGGTGCAGGGTCGCGGCCCTCCTGCTCAGCAGGGTGAGCACCTCCCGGTCGTTGCCCTGCACCTTCGGCGCCGCCGCGGGGTCGCCAGTGAGCCGGCCGTCCACGCCAGCGAAGAAGTCGGTGAGCTCCCGGCCGCCGGGCCCGGCGGGCATGACGCCGTTCTGGTAGTTGCGGAACTCGGCGAGAAGGAGGTCGAGGTTGCGCCGGGCTTCGTGCTGGTTGACCTCGGCGAGCAGTCGGGCCTGGGCCCCGCCGGGGCGGGAGGCGTAGCCCTCGGTGGTTGCCACTGAGACGTGCTTGAGGTGGACCTTGGTGGCGAGCACCCCGCCGGGCCGGTAGGCGAGCTCGATCGCCAGGGTCCGCCGCAGCATCCGCAACGAGACCGGGTCGGGGGGTATGGGGGCGAGGCCGAGGCGTTGCCCGGCCGGGCCGTTGACCCACGCCCGGAACCAGGCGTAGCGGACGGGGAAGGCGAACCGGCCGAACAGGGGGTCGCCTTCGTTAGGGTCCTCGAGGAGCACCTCGGCCAGGCCGGCGGCGTGGTGGACAGGCTCGATCACGACCCACTCATCGGCGGTCCCGCCGAGCGGCTGGCCCTTGACGACCTTGCTGGCCAGGCGGTGGCGGACGAGGCCGGGCCCGAACTCCTCGGGTGGGCGCCGGCAGCCGACCACCAGCTCCATCAGCTCGCTCGATCGCATCCCGGACACCGCCGCGATGACGACGATGCAGGCCGTGCGGATCACGCCCGCCAGGGCCACGACCTCGCCGCCGTGCAGGGGCAGGGTCCACGCCAGTGGGGTGCCACCGCCGGCCCCGGGGACCGGCTGGGCGCCACGGCCCCACGGTTTGGCCGTGCCCACCCGGGCGAGGGTCTCCTCGATCGGCCCCCGCAGGCAAGCGAGCCACCGCCGGTCGAACTGGCGGGCGCCGGCCTCGTTGGCCAGCATGCCCAGGCTGACGGCCAGAAGCGGGTCGTCGGGCGCCCAGCCCTTGGCCAGCCGGGACCGCCGCTCATGGTCGGCCAACTGGGGCAGTGGCGCCCGATCACGGGTGTGGCGGGCCAAGACGGCGGCGAAGTCCTCCTCGGGCACCCGCCCTCGGGCCGGTCGCTGGCCGCGGGCCAGGGTCGCTTCCCGTGCCTCACCGACCAGCACGGCCGCCGGCGGCCCGACGGTGCCGGCGAGGTAGAGCGCGGCTCCGAGCACCGGTCCCAGAACACCGTCGGGCAGAGGCGGGGTCTTGTTCTGGCCCCGTCCGCTGGGCATGCCCGCCACCGACGACGGCGAGGCGCCCCGCCATGGTCGCAGCCCGGCCTCGACCCGGTCGGCACTGAACAGCTCCCGGTAGCTGACGAGGTCGACGACGGCTTGCACGGCCGCCCGCCTGGTGGTCGGGCCGAGCTCGCCGACGGGGTCCCCGGCCGGGCCCCCCACGTGGCGGCGATGGGCCAGGTAGGCCTCGCAGTGGCGCTCTGCGACCTGGCCCAGGCTGAGCACACCGCTGGCGGTGAGCCAGTTCAGCCACGACGTCAGCCCGGCCAGGCGTCCCCCGCAGGTGAGCAGGTGAAGCGGCGTCCGTGACGCCCGGGGCAGCACGGCGACAGCGCCATGGCGGGGTGCGAGCAGGGCCAGCATCAGCTCCTTGGCCACCACTCGCCACGTCGGGTTGGCGATGGCGGTGAAGTCCAGGCGCCGAAGACTGGGCGACATGTGCACCGGCAGGCCGACCACCTCGGTGAAGTCCCATATGTCGTGCTCGAACACCGGTCGGCGCGCCCCCACCGCCAGGCCCAACCCAGCCTCGGCGCACACATCGGCGCCGGCGAACGGCGACCGCTCGTCACCTGGGCCGGCCAGCGCTATGAGGGTCACGTGCTGAGCTCCTCGGGGCGTAGCGGCAGCTCGTCGTCGTCATCGGCGACCTGGGCTGCCGCCGCAGCCAGCACCGCCGGCTGGAAGTGGTGGAGGACCTGGTCGATGCGCTGGGCGTAGGGGCCGAAGACGGCCATGAACTGGGCGGCGGGCATGGCCCGCCACTGCCGGGCGAAGAACGCCTTGAGCCGCAGCAGGTTCGTGACGTGCCGGGGGGCGAACACCGCCAGCGGGCACAGCAGGCACACCCAGGGCCGGGCCGGGCACGGCTGGCCCTTCGGCCCGTGCAGGCCCGAGAGCTGGTCGGCGCAGGCGGCCACGAACACGTCACGGCGGCCGCCCACCAGCTCGCCGAGCGCGCCGTCGTCGAGGTGGAGCCCGGCGAGCAGCTGCGGCCAGGCGCCGGCCAGGGCGGCGGTGTCGTGCTCGGTGAGCACGGTGGGCGGCTGGGCCCGGCGCACCAGGTCGTGCTGGGCGTCCTCGATGATCCCCTCGACCGCCCGCCGCTGGGCAGGTGTCGTCGCGCTCAGGTAGTGGTCGCCCTCCACCCCGGGACCGTGGTTCGGGTCGATCGTCGCACGCGAGCTGCCCGTCCAGGAGCGGCTGTCGCGCCGCGACTGGTGCGTGGTGCGCAGGCGGTGCCGATGGATCTTGAGCGGCCGGCCGTCGTCGTCAATCAGGTCGTGGCTGGCCGCCCATCGCCGGATGACGTCGCGGTGCACCGGGCCCGCTGAGACCATGGACGACCCTTCCCGGCTCACCCCCAACCACAGCTGGCGGCGAGCCGGCGGCGGGACGAAGCCGCGCAGCAGCGCCGAGTGCGACAGCCACTGCTCGAGGAGGCGCACCGCCCGGCGGGGAAGGGTCACGCTCTCCGCGCCGGTGCGGCCCTTGACGTAGCTGAGCAGGACCGAGGCGTCCCCCGCCCAGTCGACATCGTCGGTGAGCAGGTCACCGATGCCGTCGGGCACGACCCCCGAGGAGATGCCGAACGCCACCACGTAGGCCACCGTCACGTCCAGGTGGGGGAACAACCCGGTGCTGGCCTCGATGAACCCGCCTCGGCTGCGGGCGGTCTGGGCCGAGATGCCCACCCGGGCCCCGACGTCGACCACCGTTGACGGCCCGGTGCGGGTCAGCAACCACCGCAGGTTGTCCAGGCTCCAATCGCCGCCGGCCGGGTCCCGGCCCCGGGCGGCACCGGCCAGCGCGCCTTGGTGGGCGGCGAAGGACCGCTGGATCGTCGCCGCGCACAGCTCGCCCAACCGGGCCCATTCCGCCTCCCGGTAGGGCGGCAGGGCCCGGCGGAACGCCTGGGGGTTAAACGCCCGGCCGCCCGCCAGCTCGCGCACGCGGGCGTCCAAGCCGCCGGTGGCGGTGTCGAAGCCCACCAGCATCCTGCGGGTGCATGCCTCGGCCCGCACACCGGCGCCCATCCAGTACTCGGTGAGCTTCCCAGCCGTCAGCTCGCCGGCGCCCCCGCTGAACCCCCGCCCGGCGAGCGTCCTCACCATGTCGCGGGCGCCGAGCACGTACTCTTCGACGGTCCCCGCCGCGTCCACCGTGCCGTGGGGGTGGACCAGCTCGCCCAGACCGACGAGCAGGTCCCGCCCGAGTGCCGCGCCGTCGGCGATGCCGAGGTGAACCTCGGCCCGGCTGCCGTCGCTGAACAGGCACGAGATGGCCAACGGCCCCTCGCTCAGCGTCGCCGGCATCAGCCCTGCCCCCCGGGCCCGGCCGTGCCGGCGAACTCGGTTGCCGCCTCACGCTCAGCGCCGGTGTCGGTGTGGCCCCCGCCGGTTTGGTCGGTCGCCTCGTAGGCCTCCCTGTAGATGCGGGTGGTGTCCAGGCGGCGCAGGTAGCACTCTGTGGTCAGCACCGAGGAGTGACCGAGCAGGTCGCGCAGCACCAACAGCGGGTCGGCCTTGGTCAGGTACAACGCCAGGGCGGCGTCCTCACCGGCGTCGGTGGCCAGCTTGGCCGCCTGTCGGTAGTGGCCGGCCACCAGGCGTTCCAGGGTCGCCATGGCGAAGGAGTGGCGCAACCGGTGGGGGTGCACATGGGGGAAGCGGGGCTCGAAGCTGGCCCGGATCCGCGCCGAGGTCCGCTCGAACACCGTCGACCACGCGGTGAAGGGCGCGCCGGAGGAGGTGACCGCCAGCAGGCACGAGCCGCCTCCCGGTGCGACCAGGCGGCGGCGCTCGGCCGGGACGAGCGTGCTCCACGGCCGACGGACGCCGTTGATGCGCCCGCCCCGGTCGTCCGCATCGCTGACCATCAGCGCCGGCCCCCGGCGGGGCGCCGGCCGCCACGCCGAGCCGTCGACGGCCGCCCCCCGCTCCAGGTCCAGATAGTGGCGGACGGCGGCCAGCGCCTCGTAGCTCACCCAGGTGGTGCGGAACTTGCGGCCCTTGGTCACCCCCGCCGGCACCGGGAACAGGACCGGCAACGCCGTGGGCCGGGGTGGCAACGCCGGGATCTCCCAGACGAGCAGGTTGGTGAACTCGCCCAGGCGCAGCCCGGTGGACAGCGCCAGCCCGCCCACCGCGGCGTTGCGGGCAAGTTCGCGGCCCCCGAACCCGCCATCCTGGGCGCCGTCGGGCCGCAGGCCTCCCAAGCCCAGCAGGAACAGCCGGGCGAAGTCAGCTTCCAGGTACTTGATCGTCACGTGCGCCTTGGGCGTGCGGCGCACGGCCAGGTTCACCCGCACCTCCCGGCCGGTCCCGTCGAAGAGCAACCTCGCGGTTCTGTAGCTGAACGGCTCGGCCGGCGCGTGGCCTTCGGCCATCGCCCACCGGTAGAACAACGACAGCACGCTCATGTGCTGGCCCCAGGTGCTGGCCGCGAACCGTTGGTCGACCGGGCCCGCCGCCCGGTGCTCGGCGTAGCGGCCGAGCGCTTGCTTCAGGCGTTCCCGGGAGTCGAACAGCTCCACCCCGTGATCGTCCAGGAACTCCATCCACCCCCTGAGCACCCGGGCGTAGTTCGCCCAAGAGCTCGGTGCCGGCGCCCCGCTACTGGGCAGCCCCCGCAGCCACCCATTGACCACGGTCGTCGGTCGCGGCGTGGCCCCGCCGTCCTCGAAGACAAGGTCGGCATCGATCAGCACCGGCATACCCTCTGGGATCAGCGGCCGCCGCTCGACGTCCCAGGACTCGAAGCCCCGTGACGAGAACGAGGTCAGGGTCAGGGCCATCGGCCGACGGCAGCGACGGCGCCTGTGCACTGATCCTGACCGAACATGTGTTCGAGCCTGACGCCATCGCAACGGACGTGTCAATACCCGGCACCCCACCCGCAGTACGGGCGTCCCGGGCTTGCGACGGCTCAGCTACCGTCCCCGACCCCAATCGGCGGCGAGGAAGTCGAACGGGTGACGAACTGAGCCAACGGCCGCGGGTCAGTGCAGTCGTGCGGTCAGCGGGGTCAGAAGTGACGACACGGGGATGAACGGGTGCCACGCGCCCCGCCCCTTCCGAAAGCCAATGGCGACACGACGGGTAAGCGGAAACAATGTGGCGAAGCATGTGCGGCGCGAACACGATCCCGGTCCGGGCCCGGAGGCGGGCGACCACTCCGACCACCGCCTGGTAGCGCAACGGGTGCCCGATCGGTGGCCCCCACAAGTTGACGAACACATAGTCGCAATCCAGGTTCCCGTACTCGACGAACAAGTACTCCGAGTACAGCCGGATCAGCGCGGCGGTGACCGGGATCGTGTGCACGCTGCGGCACTTGGCCCGAGCCCCGTTGGCGTTGTCGGAGCCCGAGGGCTTGACCGATCCGCATGCCCGTCTCGGCGAGAACCGCCAACAACAGCCGGTCTCGGAGCCGGTCACAGGCGGCCAGCAGCGTCCCGATCTCCTCCGCCGTCAACGTCGCCGGCATCCGGCGGGGCACCGGCAACGAGATCGGCCGGCTCGGGACCGCGCGGCCCTTCGTGATGTGATGCAGGAACGGCTTGTAGCTTCCCCGCCCCGATCGCCGCCAGGTGACCAACCCGGCGGCCAGCGTCACCCCCGAACGGGCATGGAAGTCGTAGAAACCGAACACAGCCCCCAGATGGCGGTTGACCGTCGATGGCGCCCGGCGGGACGCGCTGGCGGCCAGCACGATCACGTTGTGGGCCGGGGCGCGCAGATCGGCCACGAACCGGGCGACGTCCTCCACCACAGCTCGGTCCCACACCACGCCCCGGTTGGCGCAGAACTCGAACCAGAACTTCAAGCTCGACGCGTAGGCGCGCACCGTGTTGGGTGAACGTTCGATCGCGCAGAGGTACGCGAGATAGGACTCGGCCGGT
>JANMRJ010000120.1:0-1630 GCA_031370985.1 Acidimicrobiales bacterium | reverse complement strand
CACGCCCGCCGGTCACGACTTCGAGGGGAAATCTTGTTCCCGTGGCGGCTCTGTCGACCGTGGCGGCGGTCGCGACGAACATGAGCATCTTCGCCATGGCACGTGCCGGTGGCGTCAACTTCGACCTCGTAAAGTCCGGATCGACGGAACGGGCAACAACGATCGCACCCGCGATGGTGGTGACGGTCACCGTACTCACGATGGTCGTGGGGTGGGCCCTGGCCGGACTTGCGGTTCGCCATCATCGGCCGGGGCTGCGGTCGATGGCGACCATCGGCGGGGTCCTCGCCGTGCTCTCGTCCGTGGCGCCGCTCTCTCTCGATGCTGACACCTCGGTCAAGGTCGCGCTCGCGGGACTTCACCTCGTTACCGGCGCGTTCTATGTCGCCGGCATCGCACGGCTGTATAGCGCGGAGGCTGGTGAGACCCGATGACCGCGTCGACGCCGTTCGCTGATGCCGAGCTTCGCTTCCTCACCTCCGAGCACCGGCCATTGGGCCGGGTGGCCACTGTCGGGCGGGACGGGATCCCTCATGTCGTCCCCTCCGGCTGGACCTTCGACGAGGATGTCGGCACCCTCGATGTCACTGGACGCGATGTGCAGAACACGAAGAAGTTCCGAGATGTTGAGCGCACAGGAAGGGCGGCGATCGTCATCGACGGCGTGGCGGAAGGGGACGGGTGGAACCCATGGGCCATCGAGATCGGTGGCCGCGCCGAAGCGATAGACGGCCCGCAGGCCTTCATACGCATCCACCCCGACCGCGTCCGTTCCTGGGGCCTCGAGCGCCTCGTGTGAGACGGGCCTCAGGTGGCGCCCCGACGAGTGCTGGAGCCGTCCACAACCC
This sequence comes from Acidimicrobiales bacterium, assembly GCA_031370985.1. GTDB lineage: Bacteria > Actinomycetota > Acidimicrobiia > Acidimicrobiales > AC-14 > CADCTB01. Next base: position 782 of record JANMRJ010000120.1, on the reverse strand, counting down.
GTGGCCGCAATCAGCGTCTCAGAGATCTTTTCCAGCACAGTCGCAGCCTGTGGCGGCGAGTTCGGAATAGGTGAAGGCGAGAGAGACTGTGATCGGGCACGATCAGATCGACGGGCACGACGATCTCGTCGTCGAAACCCGGGCGCATGAACCGTGCCTCCCAAATCCCCGGCTCATCAGTAAGAACGAACCCGCCGGCCAGCATCGCCTCGCCGAGCGGTGGGATCGGCCCCAGCAGGGTGGGGTTGAGGACCAGGTCGGCGTCCGTGGTGAACGGCTGGTAGCCCTCGATCCGGCTGGCAGTTCGGAGGTAGACGGCCTGGGGCGCCGACCAGTACGACGGCGTCGAGGTGCGGCCGTAGGGCGTCGAGCGTGTCGAGTAGCACCCGACGCGCATCTACGTACTCGACGCGGGGAGCGTCGCCGGCCATCACGACGCCTGCTGCTTCTGGCGGGTGGCCAGGGCTCCGGTGCGCCACCTGGGCTCGTTCTTGCGCATCCAGGCCAGCAACGCCTCACCCTCGGCGGGCATTCGGGCGCTGCCTCGGAGGCAGTCGAGCACCGCCTGGGCGACGGACACGTCGGCGATCCCGCTTGAGGTGATCGTTCTATTGAAGACGATCGGGTCGAAGGGCTCGAGGTAGTCGATGGCTGGGAGCCGCCCCGCCTTCACGCACGAGTCCACCATCATCCAGTCGCCCATGCCGAGGTGGACCAGCAGGCTCTCGCCGTACCCTGGACCGAACGCCGAAAACTCGACCTCGTCCTCCGCCGGCTTGACG
>JANMRJ010000031.1:0-2218 GCA_031370985.1 Acidimicrobiales bacterium | reverse complement strand
CGCCGGCATGCTCGCCCTGGGCGCCCCATCGCCGGCGCCGGCCGCTGTGTCTGCCGCCGTGCCGGCCGCCGTGCCGGCCGCCGTGCCGGCCGCCGGCCTGCCCGGCGAGGCCCTGCGCGCCCACGTCCGGTCGGCTCACCCCGGCGTCGAGCGGGCGCTCGATGTCCTCCTGGCCGGCGTGGTGGTCGTCGCCGGCGGCTGGGCCGAGGCCCTAGACGCCAGCCTGGCCCATCCGGGCATCGTCGCCCTGACCCGCTCCGGCGACCGCTTCGGCGTCACCGCCTGGCGCCGAGGGAACACCGGCACCGCCGCCACCCGCGCCGCGCTCGACACTGCCAGGGACGAGGCCGGGAAGGCCGTCGTCGCCTCGGCCGCTGCCGCCGGCGAGCTGAGCCAAACGTCCGCCGAGGCCGAGGTGGCGGTCGCCGCGGCCAAGGCGGCCGGCCAGCGCCGCGACACCGCCGTCCGTGACGCCCGCGCCGCCCGTGCCGAGTTCGACCGGGCCCAGACCCGCCGGCGGGAGGCCCTAGCCGAGGTCGAAGGCGTCCGGTCGCATCTCGACCAGCTGGCCCGCCGGCTGGCCCATGAGCAGTCCCGGCTCGACGAGCTGGCCCAGCTTTTGCCGGTCCTGGAGGCCGAGGACGCTGCCGGCGCGGTCGAGGTGTCCCGCTTGGCTGCGGCCCGGGCCGAGGTCCAGGAGCGCATGTCCGCCCTGCGCAGCCGGCGCACCGAGCTCGACGTACTGGCCACGGGTCTCCGCGACCGCCGGGCCTACCTGGAGCGCCGCCTGAAGGACATTGAGGACCGCCTGGCCCGCCACGGCGCCGAGCGGGCCGAGGCCGGCGCCCGCCGCCAGGAGATCGAGCTGCTCACTCTCCACACCGGGCGCCTGGCCGCCCTGGTCGCCGACCGCCTGGCGCTGCTGGAGGCCGAGCTGGTCGACGGCCGGGCCCGTCGCGACCGCCAGGCCCAGGCCCTGGCCACGGCGTCGGGCCGGCTGGAGGATCTGCGCCGGCGCCGCCACGACGCCGGCCGGCGCCTGGAGGAGGTCCGCGAGCGCTTCCGCCGGGCCGAGCTCGACGACGCCGAGGCCCGCATGCGCCAGGAGGCCGCGGTGGAGACCCTGCGCCGGGAGCTCGACTGCGAGCCCGATACCGCAGTGGCCGCCGAGTGCCCTGAGCTGCGCGACGCCACCACCCCGGCCAGCCGCGTCCGGGAGCTGGAGCGGGAGCTGCGGCTCATGGGTCCGGTCAACCCCCTCGCCTTGGAGGAGCTGGCCGCCCTCCAGGAGCGGCACGCCTTCCTTGCCGCCCAGCTCGACGACATCAAGGGCACCCGCAAGGAGCTGACCAAGGTGATCCGGGCCGTGGAGACGGAGATGGCCCAGCTCCTGGCCGCGGCCTACGCCGATGTCGCCGACCACTTCGTCCGCCTGTTCGAGACCCTCTTCCCCGGCGGGCAGGGCCGGCTGCGGCTCACCGACCCCGACAACCTGTTGGCCGCCGGCATCGAGGTCGAGGCCCGGCCGGCGGGGAAGAACGTCCGCAAGCTGTCGCTGCTCTCGGGGGGCGAGCGCTCGTTGGTGGCCCTGGCCTTCCTCTTCGCCGTCTTCCGCAGCCGGCCATCGCCCTTCTACCTGCTCGACGAGGTCGAGGCCGCGCTGGACGATGTCAACCTCACCCGGTTCCTTCACCTCCTCGACGAGTTCCGCCAGGAGGCGCAGCTCCTGGTGGTCACCCATCAGAAGCGCACGATGGAAGCGGCCGACTGCCTGTACGGGGTCACCATGCAGCCCGGCGGCTCGTCGCGGGTTGTCAGCGAGCGGGTCGACGCCCGCACGTAGCTCGTGGCACCGGGTCGCATCAGATATACTGAGATGGCGATGTCAGTCCGTCCCGCCACCCCGTGGACCTACGACGACTACGTCGACTTCCCCGACGACGGCAGGCGCTACGAGATCGTGGATGGGGAGGTCTTCGTGACGCCGGCCGCGAACACCCGCCACCAGGACATCGTGGGTTGGCTTTTCCGGCGGATCGGCAACCACGTCGAGCGCCACGGCGGCGGCCGGGTGTTTGTGGCACCCTACGATGTCGTGCTCTCGCCGACCGATGTCGTCGAGCCCGACATCACCTTCGTGGCCGAGCCCGACACCAACCGGATCACCGCGGCCAACCTGCAGGGGCCGCCGACCCTGGCCGTGGAAGTCCTTTCCGAC
>JANMRJ010001214.1:0-2921 GCA_031370985.1 Acidimicrobiales bacterium | reverse complement strand
CGAGCGTGAGGCGGAGCTCCGCCGGGCCCTGGAGGACGCGCTCGCCCGGGCCGCCAATCCCGAGCTCGACGAGGCCACGGTCACGAGCATCCTGGGCGAGCACGCGGCCAGGCTCCTCGCCGGCGCCCGGGAGACGGCGGCGTCGATAATCGACGACGCCCAGGCCCAGGCCCAGGCGGCCGGGCGCGATGCGGAGCAGCGGGCGGATCGCATGCGGGAGGAAAGCGAGGCCCTGATGGCTCGGCGGGTCGCGGAGGCCGACGCTGCCGCGGTGTCGGTCCAGGGCGCGGCTCGTAGGGAGGCCGAGGCCGAGGTCGAGCAGGCCAAGGTGCAGGGCAGGGAGATGGTCGCCGAGGCCCGGGCCGTACGGGAGCGGATGCTCGCCGACCTCGCCCGCCGGCGCCGGTCAGGGCAGGTGCAGATCGAGCAGCTGCGCGTGGTGCGCGAACGCCTTCTGGACGCCTACGACGTGGTGCGGCGGACCGTCGACGAGGCGACGGCCGAGCTCGACGCGGTCGAGCCGGAGGCGCGGATGGCGGCGGAGGAGGTGGCCCGGCGTGCCGGCGAGCCCGAGTTCGCCGCCGACGTTGCGGCGCCCGCGCCCGCGCCGCGTGTGGAGCAGCCGGCGCCGGCGGGCGCGGCGTTCCGCCAGCTCGAGGCGCGACGGTTGGCGCGTCCGACTCCACCGGCGACAGAACGCCCTCCGCTGCGCCCCCAGACCGTCGCCGGCGCTGCGGCCGTTCGAACGCCGCCGGCGCCGGCGGAACCCGATTGTCAGCCGACGCCGACGGCCGCGCCGGAGGTCGCCGTTGTGGTCGTCCGTGCGCCGTCCGAGGCCGAGGTCACCGCCGAACAGAACGCCCCGCCACCGCCGGCCGTGACCGCCCCGCCACCGGCGGCAGTGACCGTGGCCGAGCTCCTGGTTTCGGAACCCGTGGCAGACCCGCCGGTGCCGGCGCCCGACTTCGAGGCGCCCGACTTCGACGCGGACGGTCGTGGCGTGGCCGCGATTCCGCGCCTCGACCTGCCCCCCGTCTCCCCGTCGTCTACCTCAATGTCCGAGCTGGCCACCAGCGAGGTCCCCGCCATCACCGGTGACCTGGAGGAGCTCTTCGCCCGCCTCCGGGCCGACCGCCAGCCGACCGACCCCCACCCGGCAGCTCTCGACGAGCCGACGCCGCCGGCCGCCACGACATCCATCGACCACGTCACTGGCGAGCATGCCCTCGAAGGCCGAGACGACCTGCTCGACAACCTGGAGGCCGGCCTCACCCGTGCCCTCAAACGGGTGCTGGGTGACGAGCAGAACGAGGTCCTCGACGGCCTGCGCCGGCTCGGGCCGGAGTCCACCGTCGGCGTCCTGCCGCCGGCGGACGCCCAAGCGGCCGGCTACGCCGACGCGGCCGTCCCCTGGTTGCAGCAGGCGGCGCGGGCGGGTATCGGATTCGCGTCCGACCCCGAGTCCGGGACCGGCGCCGAGACGGCGCATCCTGCACTCGACCCCCAGGCCGACGCCCTGGCGCAGGACCTGGTCGTCCCGCTGCGCGAGCGCTTGTCGCGGGCACTGGCCGGCGGTGCCGACGCCGACGACCCCTCCGTCGTGGCCGAAAGCCTCCGGGCGACCTACCGGCAGTGGAAGGTCTCCCAGGTCGAGGAGTGCGCCCGCCACCACGTGATGGCCGCCTTCAGCCTCGGCGCATTCGCGGCCACGCCCGAGGTCGCCACCCTTCAGTGGCTGGTCGACGACGACGGCCACTGCCCCGACTGCGATGACAACGCCCTCGCCGGGCCGACCCCCAAGGGCGAACCCTTCCCCACGGGCCAGCTCCATCCACCGGCCCACCCGGGGTGTCGCTGTCTCCTGGTCCCGACGATCGCCTGAGTCGTCCGCCCGAAGCCTGTGTCTCTCCCCGCCGACCGAGCTATCTGCGGCTCTCCGCCGACCTAGGCTGACGGCGCACCCACGCAGCAGTTCCCCGGAAGGAAGAGAGTGCGCGCACCCACCGACATAGCCGGACGCCGTCGCCGCCCGGCGCGGGGTCGCATCCTCCTCGTCCTCATTGCCGTCGCCCTGTTCCTGACCCTCGTCTCCCTCCGCGGGATCGCCGGCTTTTATACCGACTACCTCTGGTTCGACGAGCTGAGCCTCACCTCGGTCTGGCGCTCAGTGCTCGGCTTGAAGGTCGCCCTCGGGGTCATCTTCACCCTCATCTTCTTCGCGCTGCTGTGGGCCAATCTGGCCATCGCCGACCTCATCGCCCCCACGTTCCGGCCGCTCGGGCCGGAGGAGCAGCTCATCGAGCGGTACCACGAGGCGGTCGGGCAACGGGCCGGGCTGGTCCGGGCCGCGGTTGCCGGCGCCTTCGCCCTGATCGCCGGGCCAGGCGCATCCGGTCAGTGGGGCGCCTGGACGCTCTTCCGGAACCACGTCCCGTTCGAGACGAAGGACGCCCTCTTCCAGAAAGACCTGGGCTTTTTCGTCTTCCAACTTCCCTTTGCCAAGTTCGTCGTGGACTGGTTGTTCGCGTCGCTGGTGATCGTCGCCATCATCACCGCCGTGGCCCACTACCTCAACGGTGGCATTCGCCTCCAGACGCCGATGCAGAAGGTGACGCCCCAGGTGAAGGCCCACCTGTCGGTGCTCATGGCCGTGCTCGCCATGCTCAAGGCGGTCGACTACTACCTTGAGAAGTACGAGCTGGTGTACTCCACGCGCGGCGTCGTGCAAGGGGCCGGGTACACCGATGTCAAGGCGCAGCTCCCGGCCATGCAGCTGCTCCTAGGTATCTCGCTCATCGCCGCCGCGCTCTTCATCTACAACATCTTCCGCCGGGGCTGGGTGCTGCCGGTCATCGCCGTGGGCCTCTGGGCCATGGTGTCGGTGGTCGTCGGTGCGGCAATTCCCGCCGCCGTGCAGCAGT
>JANMRJ010001103.1:0-2936 GCA_031370985.1 Acidimicrobiales bacterium | reverse complement strand
TCCTGCTCCTCGTCGCCCTCGATCGAGTTGTCGAGGAAGCGCACCTCGTGAGGGTCGAGGCGATAGAAGGGTGAACCAGCCGGCCCGGCCTCAATGAAGGAGTAGCGAGCGGCAAAAAGCTGGGCGGCCGCGGTCGCCGCGTCACCGCTCAGGAGCGTGACCCTCCCTGCGATTTGGGCGCCCCGTGCCGCCGTCCAGTCCGACCCGGGGTCGTCCGCCACGGCCAGGGCCGCCACCGGGTTCTGGGCCAGGTTCCGCGCGGTAGTGGAATTGGCTGCGGTGGAGAAGTAGAAGGTGGTGCCCTCGTTCGCGTAGAAGCACGGTGTCACGTGGGGAATGCCTTCCTTCGAGGCGGTGCCCAGCGCCAGCAGGTTGTGGGCTGCCAAGTAGTCGAAGACCGATCCCGCCATTTGGTCGTTCCTTTCGTCGCCCGGTGAGGCTTCTGGGTCTGGTCCGTAGTCAAGCATGCCGGCAACCGCGGCACCGCACTCTAGGCCAGTCCGGTCTGCTCGAACCCCGCGGGCGAGGGCGCGTTGAGGCGCCTGGCGGCGTCGATCATGCTCACACACATCATCTCTAGGCGCTGCACGGCGCCCTCGTCGAGCCCGTCGGAGACCTCCTTGGAATTGAACGCGCAGTACTCAGGCACCACCCACGCCCCGAGCGAACGGGCAACGATCGACATGTTGTTGAGCGTGTTGAGCGCGGCCATCGCCCCACCCGCCAGCGCGCACAGTCCGACGATGTTGCCCTTCATCGGCTCCTTGCCGAGGTAGTCGAACAGGTTCTTCATGCCCCCGGTCATGGCGCCGTGGTACTCGGGGGAGATCCACACGAAGGCGTTATGAGCGGCGATCCGCTCCTGCCAAGCTTTGGCGGCGGGCAGGTCCCAGGGCACGTTGCCGTCGTTGACCGGCAGCTCGAGGTCGGTGGGCGTGACGAAGTCGACCTCCCCGCCGTGGGCTTCACAGATGGCGACGACCTGGCGGGCCAGGATGTTCGTCGTCGAGCTCTCCCGACCGATGGCAGCGATGACCATGACCTTCATGCGTGTCCTTTTCTGCTCACGCGGCCGGATCTCCGACCGTGAAACGATCACCCTCGGCCGCGGCCCGCACGTCGCCCTCGAAACCCGCCTCTGCTGCGGCCTGCCGGGCGAGCTCCACCATTTCATCGACGCCGTCATCGGGACGGAACGGGTCATGGTGGTACAGCACCAACGTGCCGACCTTGCCGGCAGTGGCAACCCGGACGGCGTACGCCGGCGTCGTATGACCGAAGCTGCGGAACTGCACGTACTCGGCGTCGGTGTACTGGGCGTCGTGGAACAACAGGTCGACACCGTCGACCAGTTCGAGCACGCCGGCGGGCACAGCGTCGTCCTCATCCGCGCCGCGGTCCTCTGCGCCCGGCCCGTGGTCGGAAAGGTACGCCAGCGAGCCCGCGGCACACTCGACCCGGAAGCCGAGCGCCGGGCCCCGATGGCGAATGCCGCGCGCCGTCACCCTGACCGAGCCGAGAGCGACGGTCTCGTCGCCGAGGTCGTGGAACGACCACTGGCCGGCGAAGCCGCTGGTATCGATAGGGAAACCCGGCGGCGAGATGACCTGGTCGAGGGCGTGGCGGAACCCGCGCTCGCCGGGGGGGCCGTAGACATCGGCGTGCATGTGCGGGTCGCGGGCGCCGGCAAAGAACGGCAGCCCGATGACATGGTCCCAGTGGAGGTGGCTGACGAGCAGGTTGACCTGACGTCCGGCGACCGCCTCGGTCGGGATGCGGGCGATGCCGGAGCCGGCATCGATGACGAGTAAGGGCTCCCCCGCGATGTCGACAGTTACGCAGGAGGTGTTGCCGCCGTAGCGCTGCATGGCCGCCCCTGGCGAGGGCAGCGACCCGCGAGCGCCCCAGACCACGACCTCCATCCTCACCCGCTACCCCGGCGGGCGATGAGCGGGCGACGATCCACCCAACCCGACGACCCGGCGGCCAGCAGCACCCGCGCCGACGTGCCCTCGATCTCGGTGACCACCACCTCGGTCCGGGCGGAAAGGGTACGCACCGGAACGCCAACGCGGGCCGGCGTGTCCCATACCCCGAGCCCGCCGGCGGGAACGAGGTGGGTGGCCTGCCAGTTTGCGGCGGCTGCCTCGACGGGATCTGGCTCGACGGGAGCGAGCCCAGCAACGGGCGCGGGCGCAGGAGCCGGGACAGGGTCCGCGGTCCGGGCCTGGTCGGCGGCGAGGTAGCCGGCGACGACCGTCCGGAAGTCATCCCCGTCGGCGGCCGACAGCGCAGCGGCGGCCACGAAGTCATCGGCCGGCAAGCCCAGCACGACCGAGTCGGCGATGGCCCGGACGGAGGCCGTACGCACGGTCCGCTCCATGATGGCCACCTCACCGAAGGACTCGCCGGGAGCGTACGTCCGCAGCACGCGCTCGGGCGTCTCCTCCAGCGCCTCGACCTTGCCCTTGACCAGCACGTAGAAATGCGACGCGACATCGCCCTCGTGGAACAGGAAGGCCCCGGCCTTCAGCTTCTGCTCCTCCATGCTGGTCGCCAGTTCCTTGCCCAGCGACAGGTCGAGGCCCTTGAAGGTGCGCTGGACGTGCTTGCCGGACTCGGCCCACAGCAGCTCGGTGGGGTTGAGCGCCTGGTTCGGCGGCCATTTCCGGTCGACCCACGGCCGCGCCATCTGGGTCACGGCGAGGATGGCCACGCTGGCCGCGACGGTGAGAGCCAGGGCGACAACGAGGATGGCCACAGGCGTGGGGCCGATTTCGAAGATGTCGAGCACCGCAGCGAGGATCATTGGGCGCCTTCGTGACCGCGCGACTTGGCCGCCCGGATGAACCAGCCGGCGGCGAGGGCGGCGGCGAGCATCACAAGGGCGAGCAGGGGGTAACCGGTGGCTGCGAACGCCAGCGCGAGGATCACGG
>JANMRJ010000519.1:0-1115 GCA_031370985.1 Acidimicrobiales bacterium | reverse complement strand
GCCTCCGGCCAGAGCCGCCAGGCCGCGATCCGCTGCTGCTGGGACAGCGCCCGGTTGGCTGTCTTGACGGCGGCCTCGAGCTCGGCACGGAGGTGGGCGGCGTCACGGACGAGCTCGGCGTCACGGCCCGGGCCACCTTCGACCTCGCGGCCCGCGGCGCCCTCGACCTCCCGGCCCCGGGCGCCGTCGGCGGGCGGTCCCTGCTCGCGCGATCCGGTTTGCGCGGGGGCGAGGACGACCGCCTCAATCCGACCGGGTCGTGTCTCGACCACGACCGAATCGCGGATGCCGGCGATTCGCAGCGCGTTCTCGATGTCCTCCGGGTAGACGTTCAGGCCGTTGGGCAGGACGATGATGTCCTTGGTCCGGCCCATGAGGATGAGATGGCCCGCCTCGTCGTGCCGGCCAATGTCGCCGGTCCGGTACCAGCCGTCAGCGGTGAACGCCGCCGCGCTGGCCGTCGGGTTGCGCCAGTAGCCGCCGAACACGGTGGGACCGCTGACCAGGATCTCGCCATCGTCGGCCAGCTTCACCCGCACTGGGGGGATGGTCCGGCCGACCGTGCCGGGGCCGTGATCCGCCTTCGATGTCGCGCTGGCGGGGCCGCACTCGGTGGCGCCGTAGCCCTGCATGACGACGACGCCGAGGTCCTCCCAGGCCTGCTGCAGCGTCGGCGGCAGGAACGCCGCGGCGCACACGAACAAGTTGAGCCCGCCGCCGAACTGGCGATGGACGCGGCGGAACAGGAACCGGCGGACGGGGTAGGGGAGGCGGCGCGCGATCCAGCGCAGGCGCTCCCAGCTCGTCCGTCGGCCGGCCCGGTCGACCTCCCGCTCGATCGAACCCCAGAATAGCTCCAGGATCTGGGGCACGACCAGCATCGTCGTCACGTGGTGATCCCGGATGGCCTCGAAGATGACCCGCGGGTTGCGGCTCCGGACGTACAGGATGTCGGCGCCGACGGTGAGCGCGTAGAACAGGGCGATCGCCTGCTCCATGAGGTGCGACAGGGGCAGGAGCGAGACGAGTCGGTGCTCCTGGGGCGGGATCGCGTTGTGGGCCGTCTCGACGGTCGCCACCACGTTGGCGTGGCTGAGCATGACGCCCTTGGGCGT
>JANMRJ010001000.1:0-2547 GCA_031370985.1 Acidimicrobiales bacterium | reverse complement strand
GCTGCTGGCGTCGGGCGAGCCCGGAGAGATCGGCGACCGTCTTCGCGGCGGTCACCAGGTCGTCGTCCGCTTGGCCGGGGGTGAGGTCCAGCGCTACACGGTGACCGGCGAGGCGGCCCAGCGCGACCTGCTGTACCGCCTCGTGGTGGACGAGGGACTGCCGGTCGTCGAGTTTCGCGAGGAGGGCGCCGGCCTGGAGCAGCTGTTCATGGACGTGACTGAGGGGACCCTCCAGTGACCGTACGGATTGCCCTGCCGCCCCTCAACCCGGTGCTGGCCCGGGAGCTGAAACAACGGATGCGGGGCCGCCACGTCTGGGTGGTGCTGACGCTCTACCTGGTCATCCTGACTTTGATCCTCCGGTGGGTCTACGTGGCCGCGGCCCAGGACGGCCAGTTCGACGGCGGGGTCAACCTGCTGGCGTCGGCCACGGCCGGCCGGGCGATCTTCCAGTGGCTGCTGTTCTTCATGCTGCTGCTGGTCTGCTTCATCGTCCCGGGCCTGACCGCCGGCGCCATCTCCGGGGAGCGCGAGCGCCAGACGCTGATCGCCCTTCAGCTCACCCTCCTACGCCCGCGGTCGATCGTCGTCGGCAAGCTCCTGGCGTCGCTCGTGTTCGTGGTCCTGCTGATCGTCGCCAGCCTTCCACTGCTGACGGTGCCGTTCCTTGTCGGTGGGGTGGCGCTGTCGGAGGTGATGAAGGGCCTGCTGATGGTCCTGATGACCGCGGTCACCCTGGCCGCCCTCACCCTGGCGTGCTCCGCTGTCCTGCGCCGGACCCAGGCGGCCACCGTCGTGGCCTACGGCATCACCCTCGCCATGGTTCTCGGCACGCTCATCGTCTATGGCGCCCAGCAGGTCCCTCGCCAGGGCCGTGGGCCACGGCCGGCGCCCTGGATCCTGGCCCTGAACCCCTTCGCCGCCACGGCCGATGTGGTGCAGGGACGCAGCCAGTCGGAGGGGTTCACGTCCCCGTTCGGCCCCTTGGGAGACCTGCTGCGGCTCAGCGAGCAGGATCGGCTCAATCAGGTGTTCGCGACTTCAGGCCCAGATGACCTCCCGCTGCGGGTCGGGCCGGGCGGGGTGCCGGCGACTTTTGCCCCAGGGCCCGTGCCCTTCACGACGGTTCCGGGGGTCGTCACAGACTTCGGGGGTTCCTCATTCTCGGGAGGCATTGCCGGCTTTCCGATCAACATCGACGGCTCCATGTCGGATGTCCCGTTCGCAGGCGACGGCCAGCCTTTGCCGCAGGACACGCCTCACCTCGGGGGCGTGCGGTTCTGGGTCGTCGCCTTGTGGGCGTGGCTGATCCTCGCCGCAGCCGCCGTCCTCGTGGCCGTGCGCCGTATCAGCCTGCCGGCGTCGAAGGAGTAGGGCGGTGACGGAGCTGCTCGCGGGGGTCCGGCGCCGGCTACGGCTGGCGTGGGCGGTGGCGACGGCCGAACTCATGGCGCCGGTGGTCGCCGGGTTGGCGTTGCTGCTGGTGCTGGTCGGGCGGGTCCGGCCCTGGTCGTGGGCCGAGCCCGCGGCGTTGGGTGTCGCGCTCGCCGGAGTGCTGGGGTTGGCCGGGGCGGTTGTGGCGCTCCGGGTGCCGGTCACCGTCGCGGCCCGGGCCGCCGACCGGGGCCTGGCCACCGGCGACGCCTTCTTCACTGCGCTGGAGCTTGATCGCCGGGGTGCGTCCGGGGGGCCGTTCCCCGAGCGGGTCCGGGTGCGGGCGGCACGGTTGGCCGCCGGGCACCGGCCGGCGGAGGCGGTGCCCGTCCGGCTTCACGGCCGGCGCCTGGGGTTCGTCGCCTTGCTGGCGCTGGCTGCTGTTGGGTTGGCGGTGACGGCCAACTCGCAGGACGATGTCCGCCGCCGGCGGGCCGCCGAGCGCCAAGCGTTGGGTGCGGAGGCGGCCAGGCTCCGGGACGCGGCGGCCGAGGTCCGCCAGGCCGCGAACCCGGCGGCGGGTCAGGAGGCCGTCGCCCGCCGGCTGGAGGAGTTGGCCCGCGCGCTGGCCCAGGCGCCCGACCTGGCCGCCGGGCGGGACGCGCTCGATGCTGCCGCCCGCGAGCTGTCGTCTCGGATCTCCTCCGGCCTGTTGTCCGAGAAAGCCGCGGTGCGGGGCCTTGACCGCAGCCTGGCGTCGGCCCCGCTGCCGGGCGCCGGCACCGGCGACGCCGCGGCCCAGCTCCGGGCCGCGGCCGCAGCCCTTGCCGGGCTGACGCCCGAGCAGCGGACCGCCCTCGCCGACCGTCTCGCTGCTCTTGCCGCCACCCAGACCGCCGGCAACCCCGAGGCCGCCTCCCGCCTGGCTGCGGCCGCCGCCGCGCTGCGGGCCGGCGACAACGGCGCCGCCGCCTCCGCGCTGAGCGCCGCGGCTGCGGCCCAGGAGGGCGCGGCGGCCGATGTCAGTGACCAGGAGTCGGCGATGGCGGGGCTCGCCGCCGTCGCCGCGGCCCAGAGCAACCTGGCTGGCGCCGGCGCCGGCGCCACCCCCCGCCAACGCCCCGGCCAACGACCAGGCCAAGGGCCGGGACACTGACCCGGGCAAGCACAGGG
>JANMRJ010000937.1:0-1538 GCA_031370985.1 Acidimicrobiales bacterium | reverse complement strand
CATTCCTCGACCGGTTGTCCGGCCCGGACTACCGGATCCGGCGGTTCGGACGCGGCATCGTCGGCAGCCTCGTCGCCGGCGTCGCGTCGGCCCTGCTCGGGATCGGCGGCGGGCTCGTCAAGGTTCCGGTCATGCACGTCGTCATGGGCGTCCCGCTCCGGGTCGCGACCGCGACGAGCAACCTGATGATCGGGATCACCGCGTCGGCCAGCGCGATCATCTACCTGCTTCGCGGCGGCATCGATCCGTACGCCGCCGCGCCGACCGCGATCGGCGTCTTCATCGGCGCGAGCATCGGTTCGCGGATCGCCTCGCGGGTCAACCTCGGGCTCCTGCGCGGATTGTTCGTCGCGATCCTCCTCTACACTGCGTGGCAGATGCTGCAGCGAGCAATCGCATGACCGCCTCGATCCCGGGCGGTCTGTCGACATCGGCGACGGGCGCCGGACCGACCCCGACGAGCTCGCCGGACGAGCCATCACGCAGTCTCGAGCGGACCGTCGCCCGGCTGCTGACCGTCGGCACGTATCTCTCGATCGCGTTGCTCGTCGTCGGGGTCGTGTTGATGGCCATCGCCGGGATTGGTCCGCTGTCGGGCGGTCCGGCGTTCGATCCGACGACCCTCCTCGGCGATCTCGCCGCCCTTCGTCCGGCGGCCTTCCTGTGGCTCGGACTCATCGTCGTCATCGCCACGCCGTCGGCCCGGGTCGCGGTCTCCGGGCTCGGCTACGCGCGGCGCGGCGAGCGCGCCATGACGATCGTGGCCGGCCTGATCCTCGTCGTGATCGCGCTGAGCGTCGTCATCGCGCGTGGTCTGGGCGGCTGACGGTGGACATCCTGATCCTGGTCGGCGCGTTCATCGTCATCCTCATCGGTGCCGAGCTGTTCACCAACGGGATCGAGTGGTTCGGGCGGAAGCTGGAGCTGGCCGAGGGTGCGGTCGGCTCAGTCCTGGCCGCCGTCGGGACCGCGCTGCCCGAGACGATGATCCCGATCATCGCGATCGTTTCCGGCGGCGGCTCGGCGTCGTCCCACGGGATCGGGGTCGGTGCGATCCTGGGCGCGCCGTTCATGCTCTCCACGCTCGCGATGTTCGTGACCGGCGTCGCGGTCCTGTTTGTCGGTCGGAAGCGACCAACGGGCGACGCGATGATCGTGGACACCGGGGTTCTGGCCCATGACATGCGCTACTTCGCGATTGCCTACGCCATCGCGATCGGCGCGGCGTTCCTGCCGCTCGATCCGGTCTGGCCGAAATGGGTCGTCGCAGCGGCGTTGATCGGGATCTACGGCTGGTACGTGAAAGGCCATTTCGAGGATGACCCCGACGTCGACGCGAGCGACCTTCCGCCGCTCCGCTTCATCCGCTTCGATCCGGCCACCCCGAACGGTGAAGGGATCGTGCCGCGCCTGCGAGTCGTCAACCTGCAGGTGCTGGCGGCACTCGGCCTGATCGTCGCGGGCGCGTTCTTCTTCGTCGACTCGGTCGAGCACCTGTCGAGCTCGCTCGGGATCGCGCCGATCATCGTGGCCCTGGT
>JANMRJ010000913.1:0-1362 GCA_031370985.1 Acidimicrobiales bacterium | reverse complement strand
ACGATGGCAACGACGGCGAAACTGCCGGCGATCAGGAACGTGTAGGCCAGCAGGTAGAACAGCGAGCCGGCGATGCCCCGGTCATTCGCCGCCTGCAGGCCGATCAGGATGTAGCCGGCGTGGCTGATCGAGGAGTAGGCCAGCATGCGCTTGACATCGGTCTGGACGACGGCCAGCGTCGAGCCGACGACCATGCTGAGCACGGCCAGCACCCAGACGATGGGCTTCCAGTCGAGCTGCGCGGTGCCGAAGGCGGAGTAAAAGATGCGCAGCAGGGCGGCGAACCCGGCGGCCTTGGCCGCGGCGGCCATGAACCCGGTGACCGGCGTGGGCGACCCCTGGTAGACATCGGGCGTCCACATGTGGAACGGCACCGCCGCCACCTTGAACCCGAGACCGACAAGGAGGAAGGCGAACCCACCCAGCAACACGCCGCCCGTGACCGTCTGGGTCGAGAGGAACTCCGAGATGAACCCGAGGTTGGTCGAGCCAGTCGCGCCGTAGGTCAGCGCCACGCCGTACAGGAAGAAAGCCGAGGAGAACGAGCCGAGAACGAAGTACTTGATGGCCGCTTCCCGGGACTGCTCCCGGCGCTGGTGGTAGCCGGCCAGCACGTAGAGGGCAATCGACAGGATCTCCAGACCGAGGAAGATGAGGATGAGGTCGTTGGCCTTGGCCATCAGGATGCCGCCGGAGGCTGACAACATCATCAACACGTAGAAGGACGGTGCCTCCAACTTCTCCTGGCGCAGGTACCCATGGGCCAACAAGGCCCCAAGCACCACCGACAGGCAAATGACGACGGTGAAGAAGATGGCGAAGCCGTCGATCACCACGGCGTCGGCCACGGCCAGCCGGGCGCCGCCGGCGCCACCGCCCACGTCCTGCCACAGCCCCCATGACGCCACCAGGGCGGCGATGGCCACGGCAACGGTGAACACGCAGGCCGACGCAGCCATCGTCCGGTCGCGCCGGAACGTGCCGGCGACCAGCAGCGCCAACGCGCCGCCGATCAGGATCAGCTCCGGCGACAGCAGGCTCCACTCGACGCGGGGCAGGACGATGGGCTCCAACTGGGCGATCACCGTTTCACCAACATCACCGTTTCACCAACATCACCGTTCCGCCAACCCCACGGCAACCGCCGGCTGGCGGTAGTCGGAATGCTCCTCGACGTGGGCGATGAGCTCACGCACGGACGGGGCGATTCGGTCGAGCACCGGCTTCGGGTATACGCCGAGCAGGACGATCAGGGCGACGAGCGGGGCCATCAGCCACCGCTCCCGCATCGTCATCTCTCCGAATGTGGCGTTCTCCCCCTCGGCCTTGCCGTGGAACACCCGCTGGTAGGCCCACAGCAGG
>JANMRJ010000882.1:0-2294 GCA_031370985.1 Acidimicrobiales bacterium | reverse complement strand
CCGGAACCCGGGGTCATCGAGAACGCCGCCTTCCGTGTTGAGGTCGCCGAGGACGCGAGCTTCGTCGTGGTCGACCGCGCCACCGGCCTGCGCGGCGGGCGGCAGCATGTCCTGCTCGATGAGGGCGACCGTGGCGATCTGTACACCCACGCTTACGCCGGCCCGTCGGTCGGCTCATCCGGGCTCGCCGGCCGCCGGACGACCCGCATCGACGGGGATCGCGCGACCGTCACCGTCGAGCTCCCCCTCGCGCTCCCCGCCGGGCTGCGCGACGACCGGCTCGCCCGGCGTCCCGACCTGGTGGCCTGCCCGGTGCGCTGCGAGATCTCGCTCGATGCCGGCGCCGCGCGGGTGGACGTCCACACCACCATCCTGAATGCGGCGCGCGATCACCGGCTGCGGGTCCTGTTCGAGACCGGCGGCCGGGCCCAGATCCATCGCGCGGGCGCGCAGTTCGCCAGGGTCGAGCGGCCCAATCGCGTCCCGCGAACGGCCGGCAGGGTCGAGCCGCCGACCGGCGACCACTGCCTGCACGACATCGTCGCGGTCGCGGTCGGGAGCGGCGGGCTGGCCGTTGGGGCCGACGGGCTGCGTGACTACGCGGTCCTCCACGACGGCGGGACGATCGCGCTCACCCTGTTCCGCGGGGTGGGTTGGCTCTCGCGGAGCGATCTGCACGAACGCCGCGGGGCGGCCGGGCCCGAGATCGAAACGCCGTCGGCGCAGTGCCTCGGCGAGCAGCAGTTCCGGTACTGCGTCATCCCGCTGGCCCCCGGGCGTGGCCTACCCGAGGCCGCGCGGAGCGTGCGCGAGCTTCTCGCACCGCCGTGGGTGGCCGCCGGGCCTTCTGCCGCCGCGCCGGGACTCATCCTCGGCGGCGATCCAGCGGTGTCCCTCTCGGCGCTCCGCTCCGGTCCGGACGGCTCGGTCATCGTCCGCCTGGTGAATCCGGGACCGCTGCCCGCCGCGGCGACGCTGCGCTTCGCGCGTCCGGCCGTTACCGCGCGCGCGGTCGATCTACGTGAGGGCGACCTCGGACTGGGGCGGACCGGACTCGAGGTCATTCGTACCGCGGCGCCGCTCGAAGTCGCGGATGGTGTCATCGGTGCGACGCTCGCGCCCTACGAGATCGGCACCTGGGCCGTCACCCTCGCACCGGCGGACCGCCCGGTCTGACGCCGCGTCCGTAGGGAGGACGGTCGGAGGAGCGAACGGACCGAACGGAGGACACGACACCGCTCCTGGCTCCACGTACGGTGCGACCGATGCGGCGACTCATCGTTCCGCTGCTCGCGATCGCTCTCGTGGTCGCTTTGCCGGCATCGGCCGATCCGGGGCCGTTCCGCCGCACGACGCCCCGCGCGGATGTCGTGCGCTCCGGCGACTGGACGCTGCTGGGGATCCCCGGCGGTCGCGCCTGGGGCATCGAGAGCGCCCTTCGTCCGCTGGCCGACCCGGGCCCGATCTGGCTGGACCTCGCGGTGCTCGACCCGGCGGTCCGCGAAGCCTTCGTCCGGGTCGCCTACTACGCCCGAAGCGACCGCCGCTCACGGCAGCTCGCCATCGCCGACTCGCCGCTGGTGACCGCCGCCGCCGGCCCGGTCGGGGCGATCGTCGCCGTCCGCCTCGATCCGCCGCCGGGTGCGGTCGCCTATCGCATCCGAGTGCTCGGTCGCCTCATCGCTCGCGAGCTCCCCGCCTCAGGGGGCGCGATCCACCTCCGCTGGGGCGCCGCCGGGTCGCCGGCCGGCGGGCGTCCGTCGCTCACGCGGCTGCTGACAGAGCGCCCATGACATACTTTGGCCGCTCAACCGGCTCAACCGGCTCATCTGGCGACTGCGGAGGTACCCATGGCGACCGTCACGTTCGACCACGTGACCAAGAAGTTCGGCGACGTGTTCGCGGTCAACGATCTGTCACTTCAGGTCAAGGACGAGGAATTCCTGGTGCTCGTCGGGCCATCCGGCTGCGGCAAGACCACGGCCCTCCGCATGATCGCCGGCCTCGAAGAGGTGTCGGAGGGCGAAGTGCGGATCGGCGAGCGCGTGGTGACTGAGGTGCCGCCGAAGGACCGCGACATCGCGATGGTGTTCCAGAACTACGCGCTCTACCCGCACATGACGTGCCGCGAGAACATGGCGTTCGCGCTCAAGCTGAAGGGCCTGCCAAAGGCGGAGATCGAGAGCCGCGTGAACACGGCGGCAAAGGCGCTCGCGATCGACAAGCTGCTCGATCGCAAGCCAAAGGCCTTGTCCGGAGGGCAACGACAGCGCATCGCGATCGGACGTGCCGTG
>JANMRJ010000866.1:0-2999 GCA_031370985.1 Acidimicrobiales bacterium | reverse complement strand
CGTTCGACCGGTACGGCGTCGCGGTCACGCTCATGCTCCACGTCACCGACGAGATCTCGGCGTCGCTCGAACCCAACCTGGAGAGCGCCTTGCTGGCACTCGTCGAGACCTATCAGCGCCTGGGGCGAACGGAGGACGCGCTGGCCGGGCTGCGGCGGCTGCAGACGCTCGCGCCCGCGGACCCGGTCGTCCGGCTCTCGCTGGCCGAACTCCTCGTCCACCGCGTGCCCCTCGATCGCGCGTCGCTCCAGGAGGCCGCCAAGCTCGGCGAGGACGCCTCGAACGATTCCGCGATCCACGCTGCCCTCCGACTCCACCGCGCGACTGCCCTGCGCGGGCTCGGCCTGCCCGACGCGGCCGTGACGCTGCTCTCGGAGACCCTGCGCCGGACCGCCGATCGGCCGGTTGAGCTGCTCCACGCCCTGCGCTACGAGCGAGCCCTCGCCTACGACGCCGCCGGCCAGCCCAAGCGTGCCCGCCTCGACCTCGAGCGCCTGTACGCCGATGCGCCGGCCTACGAGGACGTCGCGACCCGCCTGGGGATGACGACATGACGTCGCTTGCCGACGTCGCGAGAACCACCTCCGCCTTTGCGTGGCTCGACTACTCCGACGGCGAGCGCCGGCGGGTGCTCGACGTCATCGACGTCGTCCGCGAGAAGGGCACGCTCTATGAGCTGGGCGTCGGGTCGATCCGCGACACCTTCGCCGATCGCTTCTTTGTCGATCGAGCGGGCGGGCGCGCGAGGCGCGCGACCGAAACGTTCCCGCACTTGCGTAGATGATGTCGCATCCTTCACTCTGAACCAAACCTGCGGGCAGGGTCGAAGGTCATTCTGGAGGACTCGGTCACGGACGAGGTTTCGCGCAGTATCGCTGGCGGCGCGTGGCGCACCGACGAAATCGATGTCGTGGTGGCGGCATACCTATCGATGCTCGCGGCGGAACTCAGCGGGGCACGTATCAACAAGGCCTCGCGCATCCGTGATCTAGGGCTGATCCTCACCTCACGAACGGCCGGGTCGATCGAACGCAAGATGCAAAATATCAGCGCCGTTCTGGATGACCTACAGCTGGAATGGATCGACGGCTACAAGCCTTTGAGTCACTACCAGCGCTCACTACGGAGTGTGATCGAGGCGGCCCTATCGAGAGATCGGCGAGTCAGCGAGACGCTTGAGGAGTACCGCAACAACGCCCTTCCGGCTCCGATGCCGACCCAACTCGCCACGACCGATGTCCTCGTGGACGCCCCATCTGTGGCTCGAGGAAACGCCCGCAAGGAAATCGCCATCACGACGGGCCCACTGGGGGCGCTCCGTGATTTCCAGAACCGTCGACTGGGCCGCGCCGGTGAGGAGTGGGTTCTGGGCGTCGAGCGGGAGTATCTGACCCGGGCGAAGCGGCAAGACCTTGCCGACCAAGTGAGTTGGGTCTCAAATGATCTCGGCGACGGTGCCGGCTATGACATCGCGTCATTCCGAAATGACGGCTCGCCCCTCTCCATCGAGGTCAAGACAACGAACCTGGGCCGACGAACTCCGTTCTATGTCACGCGATGGGAGATCGAGGTCTCAAAGCGAAGTCCCGAGTCTTACGCGCTGTACCGCGTCTTCGACTTCCGAAGCGATCCTCGTTTGTATCGCCTCGATGGCTCGATTGAACAATCGGCGCGACTTGAGCCCACGGTGTTCCTCGGAGTGCCGCGATAGGATTTGCGCTCTCGGCGATCGGTTGGACGATGGAGCCAGGGTAGCAACCGCCAGACGACTGGGTGCTCGTGCCTCGAGGACAAGGTGACCCGGGCCCGGGTCACCTTCTGCCCGCTGCTAGGCGGGCCCCAGCACCCGGATCGCGGAAGC
Source organism: Acidimicrobiales bacterium (assembly GCA_031370985.1). Lineage (GTDB taxonomy): Bacteria > Actinomycetota > Acidimicrobiia > Acidimicrobiales > AC-14 > CADCTB01. Next base: position 1,138 of record JANMRJ010000866.1, on the reverse strand, counting down.
CATCGAGACGGGCGTGCTCGATCGGATCGGCGGCCCCGACCGGCTGAGCGAGCTCGAGCGACTCGGCGCCCAGCTCATCCTCCAGCGCGCCGTCGACGAAGAGATGGCGATCTTCCCGGGGCTGCCCACCACGAGCGGATACCGGCTCAGGTTCCCTCGACCGTCGCATTTGATACCTGTCTATTGACACCTTCGAAGTCGACCAAGACGTCGATGGGGCCGCTCGGCGTTCCTTGCGGAACCAAGTAGTTGAGGTTGCTCACTGTGATGATGCCGGACCCCGTGGCCGACCCTCGTGCAATCCGGATGGCGAAGCCTTCCTCGGTAGTGCTCACGAGGGTGGCCTCGAGCCCGGACTCGCTGTTGACGCTGACGAACGGCCGCAGGCTCGGACCATCCACGGCGAGCCGGGACGACGCCAGCCGGACCGTGAACTCCTCATCGGGCAGAAACCGGGCGTCGGGGGTCTCGCTGATCGTGATGTTCCCGGCGGGCGAAGCGTCAGACCCCGCCGCGATGAGGCCGGCCGATACAGCAGCAATGAGCGGACGGGCGACGGTCCGGCCGCCGACGCTGCTCACGATGAGGTGCACCGGTCCAGCCGACGGATCCGGCAGCTCTGGGTGAATATGCGGTTGGTCGACCGAGTGCTGCTGGTTCGTCTGGACGACGAGTTCGGCTACCAGAATCGCCGCCACCAACTTCTGCGGCTTGACCATGTCTCCTCCACGTTTGTGCCGCGCCCGCGGCCGTCCGGCGTGCCACGACGTGGCGATGGCTTCAGGGTCTCACACCACTCGCAGACCCTCCCCCGCTCGCATCCGTGACACCCGGGCCAGCACGTCCGCCCGGGCGAGGTCCAGCTGCTCGTCCGTGCGGGTCGTGGACAGGCGCAGGGCGGACTCGGTGAAGTACAGCGTGACCCGTTCGGGGGTGCCCAGGCCCAGGGCGTCGCGGCAGGCGAGCGCGTAGATGGAAGACTCGACCTTGCCGGTCCTGTAGTCGATGACCTCGATGCCGCCGGAGGGCAGGCGGTCGATCCGGTCGATCGAGCCGGTGATGACGACGGGCGCGCTGCCATCGGTCACGACCTGCCACCGTCCGCTCCGACACTCGCGACGAACCGGTCGACATCGAA
>JANMRJ010000811.1:0-1625 GCA_031370985.1 Acidimicrobiales bacterium | reverse complement strand
CCCAGGGGGGGGGCCGCCGGCGCCGGGGTTGGGGGCGCCGGCGGCCGCCGTCGACCGGTCGACGCGGCCGGCGCCGGCCCGGTCGATACGACCCGGCAGCTTGGCCACGAGCACGGAGCGGGGCAGCTCGGTGGCCAGGGCCGGGTAGGCGACCATCGCCATCCCGAGCGGCGAGCCGACGATCTCCGCCTCGTCGTCGGCCGCCTCGACATCGAGGGTCACGGGGGCGACGAGGACCGTGTCGCCGCCGCCGCCGTCAGCGGAGCGGAGGACGACGACGAGCACTCGCTCGTCCCCGCCGGCCAGCCAGAGCTCGCCCACCGCCGGCTCGCCCCCCTGTTCAACGGCAAAGACACCGAAGGCGGGTGACGGAAAGGGCCCACGGCCCGCTGGCGCCGGCGGGGCGCTGGTCAACCGCCACCGCTTCAGGCGGCACAGCACGCAGTCGGCCAGGTGGGCCTCGATGCCCGCCATCACGCCGGCGTCGAGCAGTCCGTCGGCCAGGTCGGCGAGGTCGACATCGAGGGGGTGGACCGGCCTGGTCATCGCGCCACACCTACGGTGGACCGGGTCGCCGTGTCCACGTCGTCGGCCCACCGCCGGCACAGCTCGATGACAAGGAGGGCGACGCCCTCGAAGTCGTCGTCGTCGACCAGTTGCGCCTGGATGACGGCGGCCGCCCGCCGGCGGATCAGGTGCGACTGCGACGGGCTGACCCCCAGGATCGGCGACAGCTCGCGCACGGTGTACTCGGGCCAGGCAACCGAGAGCCGCTCGCGGTCATTGAGCTCGGCCAGCACCTCAATGGCCCGGAGGTAGCGCAGGGCCTCACTGCCGGTGCGGTCGGCGCCGGCCGCGTCGCCCAGCGCCGGGTGGTCGAAGGCGCTGACATCGGTGGACAACGGCGCCTGGCCGAGGCCGAGCCGGTGGCCGATGGCCCGGGCCAGCGCCCGGGGGGTGAGGGAGCCGCCAGCGGCGTCGAGCAGGGTCCCGCACAGCGTGACGATCGTGGCCCGGTCCGCCACCGGCGCCTCGCGGGCGGCGCCGGCGCCCCACGCCGGCACGACCACCGTCATCGAGCGGATGGCCCGGCTGAGGAGGTCGGGGTCGTCGGTGCCGGCGCCGGCCGGTCCAGCCTCACGGGCCCACCGGCCATTGACGCGGCCGAAACCGGGATCCCGGCTGAGGACATCGTTGATCCTGACCACCAGCTTTCCGATCGGCGTGCGCCGGCCGAGGTCGGCGAGGAAGTTGCGGACGGTGCCCTGCAGGCGGGCCCGCACGGCCTCGTCGGTGGCGCAGTGCAGGGCGAGGTCGACCAGGCGCTGCGGGGTCTGGCTGTCGGTCATGAACTCGGCGGTGGTCGAGCCCACCGCGCCGGCGTCCCACTGGGCGTGCCCCTCGGGCGGAGGGAAGTTGCGGGCCACACCGACGGCGCGGATCGTCCGTTGGAGGAGCGCGACGAACTCGGCGCCGGCCGCGCCGGACTGCAGCTCGGCGAGGGCGCTCATCGGGTGAACCGCGCCTCGGGCCGGTCAGCCCGGCCGCCGTGCTCGCTCATTGCTGGCTCCCTACGTCGGACCGGCCGGCGCTGTCCAACGGCCGCCACCGACCGCAGCGATCCG
>JANMRJ010000786.1:0-2571 GCA_031370985.1 Acidimicrobiales bacterium | reverse complement strand
AGTATCTCGACGACTCGATCAAGGGCAAGCAGGACTTCGAGCGTGCCGTCCCGGGGCTGTCCGTTCTCGCCCTCATTCCTGAAGTGGCCGACTGGAAGGAACGAGAACGCAGCCGGTTGGCCTCCCTGGCCGAGCCCACCTCTTCGGCTGCCGAGGCCTACCGGATTCTCCGCACCTCGATCCAGTTCTTGGGTCTCGACCGCGCCCTGCGGGTAGTCCAAGTCACCAGCCCGAATGCCCAGGAAGGGAAGACGACCACCCTCGCCAACCTCGCCGTGGCCTTCGCCGCATCTGGGTTGCGCACCGTGGCTGTCGACTGCGACCTCCGGCGGCCCCGCCTCCACGAATTCTACGGGCTCACCAACGATGTGGGCTTCACGTCGGTCCTGCTCGGCACCGCGACCCTGGCCAAGGCCCTCCAACCCGCACCGAACCAAGAACGTCTCCTGGTCCTGGCCTCGGGCCCGCTCCCGCCCAACCCGTCCGAGCTCCTGTCCTCAAGCCGGGCCGCCGATCTTCTCCGGAGCCTCAGCGCGCAAGCCGACATCGTGCTGGTCGACTCGCCACCCGCCCTCCCGGTCACCGACGCCCTGGTGCTCTCGCAGCGGGTCGACGCCACGGTGATCGTCACCACCGCATCGGCCACGACCCGCAAGGCAGTGGTGCGTGCGGTGGAAATGCTCCAGCAGGTGAACGCCCCCCTGGTGGGCGCTGTTCTCAACGGCCTGACCGAGGAGAACGGGTACGCAAACTACTCCTACCGGTACTACGCCGCCATCGGCCACGGGGCGACCAACGGCGCCTCCTCCCCAAACGGCGACACACCGAACCACGACTCATGGCGAGGCCGGCGCCGAGCCAAACGCTCTGCGGCCTGACACCGGAACGTCGGGAGGTCCGCTCAGGCGGAAGCTTCCCGGCCGGACCGCCCCGCATCGACACGCTGCCCGGAGGCCAACTCAGCGAGGTCGCCGATCAGCCGATCGGCGTCAACCAGGACATCGATTTCCCGCGCCTCGGCCGGCGCGAGCGCCGGCACCGGCACATGGGAGATGAGGTGATGGGCGGGGCGGAGGTCGACCTCCCCCTCGGCCAGGAGCACCTCGTGCAGCTTCTCGCCCGGGCGCAGGCCGGTGTACTCGATGGCGATGGGGCGATGGCCGTGGGCGGCCATGAGCCGGGCCACCTCGGCGATCAGCACCGGCTTGCCCATATCGAGCACCAGAGCCTCGCCGTCGGCACCGATGGCGCCGGCCTGGATGACGAGCTGCACCGCCTCCTCGATCGTCATGAAGTACCGGGTGACCTCGGGGTCGGTGACGGTGATAGGGCCACCCCGCTCGATCTGGCTCTGGAAGGTCGTGAGCACCGATCCCCGGCTCCCCAGCACGTTGCCGAAGCGCACGCTCAGGTAGGTGCCCTGGGCGCTGGCGGCGAAGTGGCTGGTCAGGCGCTCGGTGATCCGCTTGGAGTACCCGAGCACGCTGCAGGGGTCGGCGGCCTTGTCGGTGGAGATGTTCACGAATCGCTGCACGCTGGCCTGGGCCGTGATCTCGAGTAGGTCCAGGGTGGCCCACACGTTGGTCTTGACCGCCTCGGCGGGGTGCTGCTCCAACAGGGTCAGATGCTTGAGCGCAGCGGCGTGGAACACCACATCGGGCCGCAGACGGGTGAACGCCTCCTGCACCGCGGCCCGATCGCGCAGGTCGCAGAGCACCAGATCGGGCGAGGTGAGCAGCGCCCGGCCTTCGATGGCGAGCTGCACGCCGTGCAGCGCGGATTCGTCGCGGTCGAGCATGAACAGCCGCTCGGGCGCGAACCGGTAGATCTGCTTGCACAGCTCCGAGCCGATGGACCCGCCCGCCCCCGTGACCAGTACCCGCTTGCCGGTCAGGTAGCCGGCGATGGCCTCCAGGTCCGTGTCGATCTCGTGGCGACCGAGGAGGTCGGCGGTAGTGACATCGCGAATGTCGCTGGCATCGACATGGCCCTCGAAGAGGTCCCACACCGGAGGCAGCACCTTGACGGCCAGGTGGGCGAGCCGGGCCAGCTCGCTGAGCTCGGTGACCAGCTCGGGGCCGGCGCTGGGCATAGCGATGAGGAGGCTGTCGGCCCGGCTCTGCTTGGCCGCTCGCGCCAGCTCGGTCCGGTCGCCGATCACCGCGACGTTCATGATGCGCAGCTTGCGCTTGGCCGGGTCGTCGTCGATCAGGCCCACCGGCAGGTAGGCGCTGTTCGGGTCGCGGAGCAAGGCGGGGATGACCTGGGCGGCCCCCTCGCCGGCGCCGAAGATCAGCAGGCGGTGGCAACCGGCCTCGTTCGGCCGGCGCCGTCTTTCCAGGGCCAGCCGCCAGCAGTAGCGGATGCCGGCCAGGAGGACCAGGGCCAGCAGGCCACCGACCACCGGCACACTGGCCGGCACGAGGCGGGGGTGGGCCAGCGGGTTGACAGCGAAGAGGACGGCGGCGGTGAGAGTCACCGCGCGCACCATCGACACGACCTCGTCGAAGCTCCCGAAGCGGGAACGGCCGGTGTAGAGCCCGCCGACCACACCCGCGGCGGCCTGCACGA
>JANMRJ010000773.1:0-4907 GCA_031370985.1 Acidimicrobiales bacterium | reverse complement strand
CCCGAGACGGTGCTCGCGATACCGGTCGAGGAGGTTCGGGTCGACGATCGCCCGGCCGATGTCCGCGTTGCCGACCGAGCCGAGCTCCTCCGATCGCCAGATCAGCTGCTCGATCTCCTCCTCGATTCCGTCGTCGAGCTTGAGCCCCTTCGCGTCGAGGACCTTGAGCCCGTTGTCGTCGGCCGGGTTGTGCGACGCCGACACCATGATCCCGGCCGCGAACTCGCCGGTGCTCGCGAGGAAGGCGAGGGCCGGCGTCGGGACGCAGCCGGCGATCCGGACGTCGGCGCCGAGGCTCGTCGCGCCGGCCGTGATCGCGGCCACGAACATGTCGCCCGACCGACGGGTGTCCTGGCCGACGACGAGCTGGCCGCCCTGCCCGACCAGCTGGTAGGCCGTCGCCCGCCCGAGGGCGTAGGCGAGCGTCGGCTTGAGCTCGACGTTGGCGACGCCGCGGATCCCGTCGGTCCCGAACAGGCGAGCCATCCTCAGCCGCCGCCCGAGGGAGACGGCGCCGGGCTGGCCGCGGCGGCGATCGTCACCGTCACGGTCGCCGGACTGATCGCGAGGACGCTGAGGCCAGCCTGGACGGAGATCGTCAGGGTCACCTCGTGGGTGCCGACGTCGAGACCGGCGACGTTCGCCGACACCGACAGTTGAGCGCCGCTCAGCCGGTCGAGATCCGGCGGCGAGCCGCCGATCGTCAGAAGCGCCTGTTCGACCGACAGGGCGTACGTCCGGTCTGCACGAGCCCCGGTCACGATGATCCCTGCGTTGAACGTCCGGCTCTCGCTCACGGCGCGCACGAAGACGTGGACCTCGACCTGTTGCGGCGAGACCGCGATCACCCCGCTGGGAAGGTCGAACGCGACGGTTGTGTCGAGGTCCGTCGTCCGGCCCTCGATCGAGATCGGCTGGGTCCGGGCCGTCGTCAAGTTGGCCAGGTCCACGGCATCGCCCTCGAGCGATACGACGGGCGTCGACAAGCTGACGCGGACGACCTCGAAGCCGGCTCCAAGATTGCCGACGATCGCCGGAACGATCGGGACGGTCGCGGTCGTCCGGTCCTTGAACACCACCATCGTGACCCTGACGGTCGTTGGCTCGACATCGACCCCGGGGACCAGCTCGCCGAGGTCATCGACCGGCGTCAACGGAAAGTCGCGGTCCACGTCGATGCCCGACGCGTCGATCGGGACGATGGCCCGGACCTGCGTCACGCGGGCGATGTCGGACTCAGCGCCGCGAACGGTCGCGGTCTGGAGCGACTGCTGTGGCGGTCGGATCTCGAGGCCGCTCGGAACCGCGCCCGGGACGACCACGACCGGCACGACCTTCGGCTCGACCTTCTCGAGCCTGACCGACACGAACGCCGGCGTCTGCGACAGCACCTGGATGCGCGGATCGGCCGACTCGACCACGACCCGGACGGATTGGCTCTGGGGCCCGGCCTGGACCTGGGCAAGGTCAACGTGGGCGCTGAAGTTGGCGGAGGTGATCGTCACGGCGGTCTGGTCGGTCACGAGGTAGCTGATCTCGCTGACCTCGCCAAGGGAGGCGACCAGGATCGTGCCCGCCGGCTGGTTCGCGGCCACGATCGGGACGGTGACCGGTCGCGTCTGGGCGTTCTGCGAGAAGACCAGGCCCGCGTAGAGCAGCGACGAGAGGGCCAGGGCCATGAGCTTGAGCGGCCAGTTGTAGACGATCGCCCCGAGGAGCCGGCTCACCGAGGCGCTCGGGCGGGGCCCGGGTCGTCGTCGGGCCGGGCCGCCGGCGGCGGAGCGGGTCTCGCTCGTCCGGACCGGCTTCGCACGAACCGTCCGAAATCGGACAGACGCGGGGCGCGTCCGCCGGTCGCGCCGTCGGACAGCACGCGCCGGCCAAGCCGGCTGCGCCCGTCGGTCGGCAGGAGCAGCGCCTTGATCGCCTTGGCCAGCTGGGGCTCGCTCAGGTTGCGTACGATCCGCGCGCGTTCGACGAGGCTGATCTGGCTGTTCTCCTCGGACACGACGATGACCACGGCGTCGGTCTGCTCGGTGATCCCGAGAGCCGCCCGGTGGCGCGTCCCGAACCGCTCCGTGTGGACCGTCATCTCCGCGAGCGGGAGCAGAGCCGCCGCGGCGAGGATCGTCTCCTCGCGGATGATGACCGCCCCGTCATGGAGCGGCGTCCGCGGCGCAAAGATCGTCCGCAGGAGATCGACGCTGATGTCGGCGTGAAGCATCACCCCGGTCTCGGCGACCTCCTCGAGCCCGGTGTCGCGTTCGAGCACGATCAGGGCGCCGTGGCCATCGGCCGACAGGAGCGACGCGGCCCTGGCGACCTCGTCGCCAACTCTCTCGACCGTCCGCTGCTCGGACGGCGAGAACAGCCAGTTGAACGATCCGACCCGGCCGATCCGCTCGAGGGCGCGTCGCAGCTCGGGCTGGAAGACCACGACGAGGGCGAACAGGCCGACAACCGCGAGCGTCTGGAGGATCTGGGTCAAAAGACGCAGGTCGAACGCGCGGGCGGCGGCGTAGACCGCGAACAGGACGCTCACGCCGATGACGAGGCTCACGGCCCGCGTTCCACGGATCAGGCTGAACAGCCAGTAGATCAGGAGCGCCGTGATCCCGATGTCGATCAGCGAGGTCAGGTCGATCTGATCGACGATCGACGCGAGAAGCTGCGGCATCGTCCGTTCAGTCTACATCCGGCCGTTCGGGTCGGGATCGCGGGTGACGGGCGCGGCGCGGTCCGGGCGCGACGTCCGATCGGGCGGTGACCCACGGGCGGACCGTGACCCCGGACGGGTGGGGACGACAGTCAGGCGCAGAGCCCAGCGACTCGCGGCTCATCCGGGAGTCGGGCGGAGACCAGCGCGCACAGCCGCTCGCGGACTGCCGCGTCATCGTCGAGGTCGGCGAGCCGCCCGAGCAGGAGCAGCTTCTCGATCGCCTGGCCCTGCCAACCGCGATCGATGTAGAGCTCGGCGAGCAGAAGATGCAGGTCCGGATCCGACGGGGCGAGGCCGATCGCGAGATAGCAGGCGTCGACCGCCGCCGTCAACCGGCCGGCTCGCCGGTGGGCGCGCGCGGCGGCGAGCAGCCCGTCATGGGCGGACTCGAGATCCCCCGCGAACAGCGCGGCCTCGGCCGCCGCGCCGAGGGCGATCCCGAGGCCGGCGCGTTCGGTTTCAGGCTCCGGCTCGGGCTCCGGCTCGGGTTGCGGCTCAGGCTCCGGCTCGGGTTGCGGCTCGGGTTGCGGCTCGGGCTCCGGCTCGGGTTGCGGCTCGGGCTCCGGCTCGGGTTGCGGCTCGGGCTCCGGCTCGGGTTGCGGCTCAGGCTCCGGCTCGGGCTCCGGCTCGGGCTCGGGCTCGGCCGAGCCGGCAGGCTCGAGCAGGCGCAGGGCCTGATCGAGAGCGCGCTGCGCGACCTCGTCGCCGCCCGACGACGTTCGGAGCCGCGTCGCGAATCCTTCGACCTGGTGCCGGCGCGGCCGCGATTCGGCAAGCTCGAGGGCGCGCCGGGCCGCGTCGGTGGCATCGGCGAGCCGGCCGGCCGCGTCGAGGCTGTCGGCGAGCCGGTCGAGGAGTGCCGCCGCGTCCGTTCGACGTCCCGCGCGCACGTGGATGTCGGCGAGCCCGCGCAGCGCGCCCTCGTCCCGCGGCGCCAGGGCGAGCGCTCGCTCGTAGGCGGCGACCGCGTCATCGAGCCGGTTCATCTTGACCAGGATCCCGCCGATGCTCGCGTGCGGCAGCGCCCGATCGGGAGCGATCGAAGCCGCCTCGCCGTAGGCATCGACCGCGGCATCGTTCCGACCACGGAGCGCCGCGACGTGGCCGCGCCGCAATGCATCCTTGTAGCGCTCGTAGAGTGACCCGTTGGCCGTCGCCCCACCCGGTCGCGGGGCGCGCTTGCCGGTCGGCTTGCGGCTGCCCGTCATCCCGCGAGCACCTCGACGAGCAGAGCCTTCTGAACGTGGAGGCGATTCTCCGACTGCTCCCAGATGATGCTTCGCGGACCATCCATCACCGCGGAGGTGATCTCCTCGCCACGATGAGCGGGCAGGCAGTGCATTGCGACGGCATCCGGGCCGGCCGCGTCCATCAGGGCGTCGTCGACCTGGTAGTCGGCGAAGGCATCCCGCCGAGATTCCGCCTCGACCTCCTGGCCCATCGACGTCCAGGCGTCCGTGTACACGACGTCGGCGCCGCGCACCAGCTCGGCGGGATCTCGTCCGAACACCAGCCGGCCGCCGCCGGCGAGGGCCAGCCGCTCGGCGCGTTCGACGACACGCGGGTTCGGGCCGTACTCGGCCGGATGCGCCAAGCGGACCTCGAGGCCGAGCGAAACCCCCAGCAGGGCGAGCGAATGGTAGACGTTGTTACCGTCGCCGACGAACGCGAGCGCCCGGCCGTGCAGATCGCCGAGCCGCTCGCGCATCGTGAAGAGATCGGCCAGCGCCTGACAGGGGTGCTCGCGCAGGGTCAGGCCGTTGATCACCGGGATCGACGCCTGGGCAGCGAGCTCGACGACGACCTCGTGCGGGCCCGTCCGGGCGACGATCGCGTCGACGAACCGCTCGAGGTTGCGCGCGACGTCGCGGACGCTCTCCCGGGCGCCCATGACCACGTCCTCGGTCAGGTAGATGGCGTGCCCGCCGAGCTGGTTCATGCCGGCCTCGAAGGTCACCCGCGTCCGGAGACTCGGCTTCTGGAAGAGCATCGCAAGCGTCCGCCCGGCCAGCGGTGCCGCAACCGCGGCGCCCGTCTCGCGCCGCCTCCGGTCCTCGGCCTTGAGCGCCGTCGCCCGATCGAAGAGCCGCTCGACCTCGTCGACCGACAGGTCCGAGACCGACAACAGGTCACGCCCGCGCAGGCTCGTGCTGGGGACCGTCGTGCTCATCGCGCCAACTCTAGCGGG
>JANMRJ010000743.1:0-5139 GCA_031370985.1 Acidimicrobiales bacterium | reverse complement strand
CCGAACGTGTAGCGAGCGCGGCCCGACGCGATCCAGATCGAGGTCTCGCACTCCCCGTGGTGATGGATCCGGGTCCGGGCGCCCGGACCCGTCGTGACGATCGACGAGTACAGCCCGACCGAGCCGACCCGTTCCGCCGAGATCGCGATCGAGCGTTCCATGTCGGCGTTCTGGCCGGTCGAGGTCGCGCGCTCGTCGGGTCGGATCCGGGTGGCCATCGGTCTGTCGGGCGGTCAGACGACGAGAGGATCGGGCGCCCACGACACGCGCCAGACGCGCCAGAGCGCCGCCGGATCGGACAGGGGATCGCCGTGGACGAGCGCGAAGTCGGCCGGGCCGCCCTCGCGCAGAACGCCGGCATCGGGCGCGCCGAGAAGCTCGCCGCCGCGCCACGTCGCCGCCCCGAGCGCCTCCCACGGCTCGAGACCGGCGCCGACCAGCGACTGGACTTCCCAGGCGAGCTGGTTCGCCCGGGTCGAGCCACCGCCGAAGTCCGTGCCGGTCGCGATCCGGACGCCGGCTCGATGAGCAAGCCGGGTCGACTCCTCGGCGCGCTCGCGGCGGGCGGCGATGCGCGTGCGGCCCTCGGCGCCCGCGAAACGTTCGATCGTGGTTGTCGCGCCGAAGCCTTCCCATGACCGGAACACCGCGAGCGTCGAGACCAGGAACGTACCGCGCCGGGCCATCTCGCGGGCGAGGTCTTCGTCGAGCTCGAAGCCATGCTCGAGCGCGTCGACGCCGCCTGCGACGCCCTTCCTGGCCCCGTCGAGCCGGCCGCTGTGGGCGGTGACCCGGGCGCCGCGGGCGTGAACCGCGGCCACGACCCGCTCGATCTCGGCGACCGACCACGGGCACACGGTCGGATCCTCGCCGTCGAGGTAGAGCTTGATGAAGTCGGCGCCGTCGTCGAGCTGGCCGACGGCCGCCGCGACCAAACCGTCGGCATCGGCCACCTCGAGACCGAGGTCGCCAAGCGATCCCGGGCCGCCGATCCACGTTCCGGCTGCCCGGATGTGCGGCCAGCCCGCCCGGCCACGGGCGCGATCGCGGACGCCGAGCGCCAGGGCGCGCTTGCGACCATCGACCGGGTCGACGCCAATCGGCGATCCGACATCGCGGGCCCAGCGCACACCGGCACGGGTCATCAGGGCGGCGTTCCGGGCCGCGGTCGCCACCGCTGCGGCCGGCGAGTCCGCGCCGCGATCGATCCAGTGCGAGCCGCCGGGCATCGTGAGGTGGCTGTGGCCGTCGACCATCCCCGGGACGAGGGTCGTCCCCCCCGCGTCGACGATCTCGAGGGCGCCGGAGCCGTCGCTCGATTCCGGGTCCTCCTCGGTGTCGGTCGGACGGATCCAGGCGATCCGGTCGCCACGGACGAGCACGCTCATCGCGAGCTGGAGCCGATCGCTCCGGCCGTCGGCGACGGCGGCATTGCGATAGAGAACCCGGCGGGCTCGGTCGTCGTTCACGTTCCCGCGAGACTAGCACCGGCTACGATCGATGCCATGGTCATCCCGCCCGGCATCGCCGCCCTGCCCCGGTTCGGCCTGATCGACGGGCCATCGCCGCTGACCCCGCTCCCGCGGTTCTCCGAGACCCTCGGCGGCGGGGCTGACGTCTGGATCAAACGCGAGGACCTCCTGCCGCTTGCGTTCGGTGGAAACAAGCTGCGCAACCTCGAGTTCCTCGTTGGCGCGGCGCTCGCCGAGGGCGCGGACTCGCTGATCACCTCGGGCCGTCGCTGGTCGAACCACTGTCGGCTGACCGCCGCGGCCGGGGCGAAGGCCGGGCTGGCCGTCCACCTCGTCCTGACCGGGCCGCCTCCTCGGGCGGGTGACGAGGGCCCGAACCAACGCCTCGACGAGATGCTCGGCGCGACGGTCCATGTCACGACCACCGACGCCCGCGCCGAGCGGGCCGCGCTCGTGGAGGAGGTGGCTGCGGATGTGCGCGCCGCCGGTCGCCGGCCGTTCGTGATCGGGGTCGGCGGAACCGGCCCGATCGGCGCTGCCGGACAGGTGCTCGCGGGGCTCGAGCTGGCCGATCAACTGACCGAGGCGGGCGTCGGCGCCGCGACCATCGTGCTCGCGTCGGCGACCGGGGGAACCCAGGCCGGCGTCCTGACGGGGCTCGCCCTCGCGGCGCCGGTCCGGCCGGTCGTCGGGATCGTGGTCGCCGGACCCGCCGCCGAGCTCCGCCCGACGATCAGCGGAATCCTCGACGGGCTTGCCCCGCTCGTCGGCAGGCTGCGGGTCGCGACCGAGCACGTCGTGCTCGACGATGACCAGCTCGGCTTCGGCTACGGATGCCCGACCGCGGCCGCCGACGAGGCCGCCCGATTGCTCGCTCGAACCGAGGGCATCCTCGTCGACCCGATCTACACGGCGAAGGCTCTCGCCGGGCTGATGACGCGCGTCCGCGACGGCCGGGTCAGCGGACCGGTCGTGTTCTGGCACGCGGGCGGAACCCCGGGCATCTTCGAGACGCTGCCGCCCTGCTGAGGCGTCGTCCCGGCGCGTTCCTCAGGCGAGCTCGACGATCCGGTAATGGACCTCGCCGCGTGGCGCGGCAACCGCGACATCGTCACCCGCCGACCGGCCGATCAGCGCTCGCCCGACCGGCGACACGTTCGAGATCCGGCCGGCCGCCGGGTCGGCCTCGGCCGAGCCGACGACGATGAACGTCATCCGGGCTCCGGTCTCGTCCTCGACGGTCACGGTCGAGCCGAGCGTCACCTTGTCGACGGCCTCGCCGGGCGCCTCGATCACGGTCGCGACTCGCAGCGTCGCCTCGATCGAGGCGATCCGTCCCTCGAGGAAGCCCTGCTCCTCGCGGGCGGAGGAGTAGTCGGCGTTCTCTTTCAAGTCGCCGAGCTCCTTGGCCGCCTTGATCCGACCGATCACCTCGGGTCGCTTCCCGGTCAGTTCGGCGTGCTCGGCCTTCAGACGCTCGAGGCCATCGGCCGACAGCCAGGTGGTCTCGGTCGCGGGACGATCACCCGGGGCACGCCGAGCCGCCGTGGAGCGCGGGGCGGGGGTCGCGCGCGGGCGAGGCGTCGTGCCGGCCGACCGGGGCGCACGACGGACCGTCCCGCCGGCCGCTCTGCCGGTGATGCCGCCCGCCCCGTCGGCCGCGCCCGGCTGGACGACCACGACCCGGCCGGCCGGGGTCGGTCGAACCGGTTCGGGCGCCACGAGCGAGTTGGCGAGGCCCGTCTTCTTGCGCTCACCGGTCGCGGTCCGCAGATTGGCAAACGGCAGGACGACCTTCGGGTCGTGAAGCGCCGCCCGCTCGGGCGCCGAGATCGTGTCGACGAACGCGCCAAGCAGCGCGTCCTCGGCCTCCTCGACGGCGGACGTCGCGGCCCACCAGACCCGGGCGCCCTCGAGGCCCGTCAGAGCGTGGAGCCAGTGCCCGCCCGGGTGCGGCCGTCGATCGCCGAGGGCGGTATTCCGGATCGCCTCGATCCGGCCGCCGATCGAGCCGTCGGTCGTGCCGACGAACAGCACGCGGGTCGAGGGCAGCCAGAACCCCTCGAGCCGGGACGCCAGCGCGCGCGTCGTCGGGTGGACACCGTCGAGAAGGAGCTCCGGCACGTGCTCGAGCCACTTCCCGATCCGGGTGTGCTCGACCGGCGCATGGTGGAGCGTCGCCGGCAGCTCGATGATGAACACGCCGGACCCGCGTGCGGGCACCGGCCGGCCCCAGACGACTGGCCCGTCCGCCATCAGGCCGACGGCCCGGAACAGGGCGGCCGCGCCGTTGTCCGTGGCGATCGTCGTCGCGCTCCGCTCGACGGTCATCCCGCTCCTCGATCCGCGCCGCTGTCGCCGGGGAACCCGATCGATCGGACCATGCTGCCTCCAAATTCCCAGGGCCACTGTGGCACGCAAACCGGGGCCGTGGGCGGTCGACCGGTCGGGGGTATCGTCGCACCGACATGGCCGACCCTGCCGCGCAGCCTCATTCCGCCTTCGGTCGACCCGGTCCGAATCGTCCGCGTCGGAGCCGGATCGGTGTCGCGATCCTCGCGACCGCGGCGGGGATCGCAGTCCTCGGTGTCGGTTTCGGACGGTCGGCCGGGAGCGCGACCGACCCATCGTCGGGCGGTGTCGCCGCTCGGTCGGCTGCCGCCCCGGGCGGGTCAGCGTATCCATCGGGGGTCGTCGGATCGATTCCACCCGGACCACCAACGGGCTCGTCAGGTCCATCGAGCGCGCCGCCCGCCGATTCACCGGCAGCCGTTCTCGCGGTCCGCCTCCAGGCGACGCTCGATCGTCTCCGGGTCAAGCTCGCGATCCCCGGCGTGTCGGCCACGGTCCTGTTGCCCGACGGGACGAGCTGGACCGGGGTCAGCGGTCTCGCCGACGTCGCGGCGGGGACGCTGGTCGCGCCCGACACCGCCTTTGCCTACGCCAGCATCAGCAAGACGTTCACCTCCGCCCTGATCCTCCAGCTCATCGATCAGGGCCGGCTCCACCTGACCGACGCCGCCGCCGATCTCCTGCCGCCGCTCCGACTCGCGATCGACCGCCGGATCACCGTCGGGATGCTCCTCAACCATACGAGCGGGCTCGCCGACTTCTTCCTCAACCCGAAGATCGACGCGCCGCTCCGGGCTCGACCAGCCGATTCGTGGCCGGTCGATCGGACGCTCAGCTATGTCGGGAAGCGCCTGTCGCCGCCGGGCGTCGCATGGCACTACTCCAACACCAACTACCTGCTGCTCGGGTTGATCGCCGAGCGCGCGACCGGGCAGACGCTCGGCCAGGCGATCCGGACCCGGCTGCTCGATCCGACCGGTCTGACGGCCACCTGGTTCCAGGTCGACGAGACCGCCCGGACCGCCCTCGCCCACGGCTATCGGTTCGTGGGCACGAGCCGGACCGCGAAGCCGATCGACCTCGAGGACGGCAGCGGGGTCGCGCCGTTCCGATCGGTCATCACGGCCGCCGGCGGCGCGGGTTCGATCGCCGGGACGAGCGATGACCTCGCCCGCTGGGCGCGCGCGCTCTACAGCGGCAAGGTCCTCGGGCCGGCCGCGACGGCGATGCTGTTGAGCGGCTTCATGAAGACGACGAACTACATGCCCGGAGTCGTCTACGGCTACGGCGTCCAGGCAGTCACGATCGGAGGTCA
>JANMRJ010000715.1:0-1234 GCA_031370985.1 Acidimicrobiales bacterium | reverse complement strand
AGCGAGACGGCGATGCGGTTGAAGAGCGTTCTCATAGCGACTCCTTCTTGGTCAGCTGTGACCGCCGGGACATACCGGCAAGACCCTTGTGGCGGGCCATGTTGCGCCAGCGGACGCCGGTCTCCATCGCCGCCGCAGGCGCACAAGGCATGAACGCGGGCGTGTGTCGGAGGGCGCTCGAGGCCAGCACCTCGAGCGACCCGAAACGATGCAGCTCTTGAAACCAGGCCTGTCGTCGGGGCGGCCAGGCCCGAGCGAACCGTGGCGGACGGCTCCTGGTACTCGGGAGTGCGCAGCCAAGCTTCGGGATGCCCGACGATGCGGACCGCCCAGCCACCGGATCGGCGGAGAACGAGTAGGCACTCTTGCCCCAGCTGCGATTGAGCGGGTTCCCTTTGCAGAAGGTGCACGCCGATGCGGTCCTACCCATCTCCCCCCACCGAGATGTTCATGTTCATGATCATAAGGCGCATGTCGCCATAATCGGGATAAGGGTCCGCGATTGAACTAGGCGCGCGGCGTACACTCGTTCGATGCAAGTCACGAGCGACGCTCTGGCGGTGTTCTTCCGAGTGATCATCCCGCTGCTGGACGAACGCCAGCGCCGGCTGGTGGCGGCCGCAGCGGTGGTGATGCTCGGTCCCGGCGGGCAGGCGCGGGTGGCCGAGGCCACCGGGCTCTCCCGCAGCACCCTCATCGGCGGGGCCAAGGAGCTCGAGGACGGGGCCGGCCCCTCCAACCGGGTGCGCCGGCCCGGCGGTGGTCGCAAGAAGGCAGTCGACCTGGACCCCGACCTGCTGGCTGCCCTCGACTCCCTGGTCGGTCCCGAGTCCCGGGGCGACCCCATGTCGCCGTTGCGCTGGACGCTCAAGAGCACCCGGAACCTGGCCGCCGAGCTGACCCGCACCGGCCACCAGGCCAGCTCGTTCTTGGTCGGGCGGCTCCTGCACTACATGAAGTACTCCCTCCAGGGCACCTCCAAGCAGAACGAAGGCGCCCAGCACGTCGACCGTGACGCCCAGTTCCACCACATCAACGCCCAGGCCAAGGCCCACATCGCCGCCGGTCAGCCCGTGATCTCCGTCGACTGCAAGAAGAAGGAGCTGGTGGGCGACTACGCCAACGGGGGCAAGGAGTGGCAGCCGGCGGGGCGGCCCACCCGGGTGGGCGTGCACGACTTCCCCGATGTGCGCCACGAGGCGCCTGATCACCGAATGGAGGTGAGAGACCTTCA
>JANMRJ010000660.1:0-1852 GCA_031370985.1 Acidimicrobiales bacterium | reverse complement strand
GTCGCCGTGCACGGTCAGATGCGGGGCTGGTGCGGACGTCCACATCCGCTCGACGACATCGGCCTCGAACGGCAGCCAGTTCAGGAGCGCACGACCATCGGTCGACTCGCTGGTGACGAGGGCGTCGACCCACAGGAGCTGGCGGTCGCCGACGGATGCGACCGTCTTTGAGCCAAGCTCGATTTCCCTGTCCGACCGGTCGGCGTCAAACAGCCGCGCCTTCGTCGACAGTGGTTGGGACTGCTTCGCCATTCCCGACACAGTAGCCATCATTTCCGCTCCCTGATGGATCTGTCGGGTTTAGGATGGTCACCGTCGGCCATGAACGACCGCTGAATGTCACGCTGGCCGACTGAATGGGAGATGACGATGAACTACAGAGGTGGTGGAGTCGGGGTCATCGGCGTGATTGTCATCGTCCTGGTGATCCTCTTCCTGGTCGGGGTCATCAAGCTGTAACGCTCGGAGGCGAGCCCGAAGCGCCCCTCGATCTGGCGCTCCTGCTTCAGACGCGCGGATCGCGCCAATACGCGGTCCGGTGGGGCGGTCCCCCGGAGCTCGCGCCCATGGCGCGACGAGATGCGCTCGGATCGCGCCGCGCGGGGTCAACGACAGCTGCGGCGTCTCCGGCGGGCGCACCCGCCGAGGTGGCCTCGCCGTGCGGATCTCGACCAGCGATCTCAGCGGCGCGAAGCCTTCGAAGGCGAGCAGCGCGGAACCTACGCCCAGGGCGATGGTCGGAGCAAGGTCGCCGGTCATCAGGCGCCCAACGTACGTGCGCCACACGCGAATCCAGACAACAGCTCCAACGGGTCCGTATCAACTGCATCGCGGTCCCCCCAAACGGCCGCATCGTTGAGCGCCGGGGTGTTGACTTCGAGGAGCCACGGGTCGTGCTCGACCGAACGGAATACGAGGAGGAGCCATGACGACTGACCTGCGGCTGGACGCGCTGCGCAGCGCGATCTCGTCGGACCTGGTATCGCCCGAAGACGCGGGCTACGACGATGCGCGGAAGACCTTCAACGCGACCATCGATCGCCGGCCCGCCGTCATCGTCATGCCGCGGTCCGCCCAGGACGTGGCGGCCGCCGTCTCCTGGGCACGGAACGCCGGCCTGCCGATCGCCGTTCGCGGCGGCGGGCATAGCGTGGCGGGCCACGCCGTCGCCGACGGCGCGCTCGTGGTCGATCTGCGCCTGATGCGGGACGTGATCGTCGATCCGATCCGGCGCCGGGCGCGGGTTGGTGGCGGGGCACTCTGGGAGGACGTCGATCGGGCGACCACCGCCCACGGACTGGCGATGCCCGGTGGCACGTTCGGTGACACCGGCGTCGGTGGCCTGACCCTCGGCGGCGGGATCGGCTGGCTCATGGGTACCTCCGGGCTCACCTGCGACAACCTGATGCGCGCCGAGGTCGTGACCGCGGATGGATCGATCGTCCTCGCGGGCGAAGGAGGCGACGCGGACTTGCTGTGGGCGCTGCGCGGAGGCGGCGGCAATTTCGGCATCGTGACGGAGTTCGTGTTCCGGCTCCAGCCGGTCGGCCAGCTCTACGCAGGGTCGCTGTCGGTGCCCATCGAGTCTGCCGCCATGGCCATCCAGGCCATCGCGAGGCTGGCGCGAATCGCGCCGGCAGAGCTCGCAATCTTCGCCGGCGGACCGCACCAGCTGATCAAGGAGGGTGCGACCGAACCAGAGGAGGGGGCGCCGATCACCTTCGGCATCACGGTGGTGTACCAGGGAACAGAGGAGCAGGCGGCGCCAATGATCCGGCCTCTGCTCGAGCTGCCTCTCCTCGCCCGGGACCTGAAGCCCAGGACCTACCTCGAGGCACAGGAGATGAGCGGG
>JANMRJ010000620.1:0-15224 GCA_031370985.1 Acidimicrobiales bacterium | reverse complement strand
CCCACCTGCACTCCGACCACACCTGCGATTACTTCAATCTGTTCCTACTCGGCTGGCCCATCATCCAGTGGAACCCCCCGGTCCACGTTCACGGGCCGGGGAGCGCGGGCGGTGCCGGCGCCCTCCCACCCGATGACGCCGGCCGCCCGGTCGCCATGCACAACCCGGCCAACCCCGCCCCTGGCCTGGCCGACCTCACCGAGGCCCAGTTCCAGGCCCACGCCTACGACATCAACATCCGCATGCGCGAGTCGGGCCGCCACGACCTGCGCTCGTCGGTGGTCGTCCACGAACTGGCCGTCCCGGCCGGCGTCGGCGCGTCGAGCCCCGACCGGGTGTCGCCCGACATGGAGCCGATCCTGGTGGAGGAGGACGACGACGTGCGGATCACCGCCACCCTCGTCAGCCACGCGCCGGTCTTCCCGGCGTTGGCCTATCGCTTCGACACGCCCGCCGGCTCGGTCGTGTTCTCCGGCGACACCGCGCCGTGCCCGAACCTCGTGAGGCTGGCCCAAGGCGCCGGCACCCTGGTCCACGAGGTCTTCGACGACACCGCCACCGCCGGCGCTGACCCGCCCTCGGAAGACGAGGCCTGGGAAGCCCAGACCTGGGAGGCCCAGAACTGGGAGGCCCAGAACTGGGAAGCACAGCGCCGACAGCACCACATGGTGACGTCGCACACGCCGCTGAGCGCCATCGGCGGGGTGGCGGCCGAGGCCGGCGTCGACCGGCTGGTCCTCACCCATTTCATCCCCGGCGACGATGTCCTGCCCGACGAGCACTGGTTGAACGGCGTCACCGGGTTCGACGGGAAGGTCGTTGTCGGCGCCGACCTGATGGAGCTGACCCTCGAATGAAGCAGGCCCTCTGACGCCCCGCCCGCCCCGCACGCTCGTCCGCCAGCTCGCCGGCCAGGAGGGCGCCGTCGTGCGGCTCTGCGGCTGGGCCCACGCCGTCGCCGGCGACGGCTCCTCGATCACCCTGCGCGACCACACCGGCCTGGTGGAGGTGGTGGTTCCCGACGGCATCGGGACTCCAATGCTCCCCGAGTCGGCCATCGAGGTGACCGGCACGGTCGACGACGATGCCGGCGTCGTGCTCGTCGCCCTTCGGGTCCTCGGCCCGGCCACCGGCGCTCCCCCACTCGCCGCCGACGCCCCCCTGGAGGTCCGCCTCGACCGCCGCCACCTCGACCTCCGCCGCCCAAGGAACCGGCTGATCTTCGAAGTACAGACAACCGTCGAGCGAGCCATGCGGGCCTGGTGGGCCGAGCACGGGTTCATCGAGCTCCACTCGCCGAAGTTCCGGGCCACCCCGAACATGTCCGGCCGGGAGCTCTTCACTGTCGACTACTTCGACCGCCCGGCCTACCTGGCCCAGTCCCCGCAGTTCCACAAGCAGATGGCCATGTGCGCGGGGTTCGAACGGGTCTTCGAGATCGGCCCGGTGTTCCGGGCCAACCCCCTGCTCACGTCGAGGCACGATACCGAGTTCGTCAGCGTCGATGTCGAGGTGTCCTGGATCGAGTCGCACGAGGAGGTGATGGCGCTTGAAGAGCAGTGGCTCGCGTCCGTGGTGGCCGCGGTGGCCGAGGAGCACGGGGCCAAAGTCGAGCGCATCCTCGGCCGCACGATCGTCGTGCCGGCGACGCCGTTTCCGCGGATCACCATGGCCGAGGCCAGGGGCGTCCTCGCCGGCCGCGGCGCCACCCCCGCCGGCGACATCAGCCACGATGGCGAGCGGCTGTTGGCCGCCCACGTCGCCATTGAGCACGGCCATGAACTGGTCTTCCTGACCGAGTACCCCGCCGCCGTGCGCCCCTTCTATCACCAGCGCTTGGAGGAGGGGTCCGACCTGACCCGCAGCTTCGACCTGCTCTGGCACGGGCTCGAGGTCACCACCGGGGCCCAGCGCGAGCACCGCCACGACCGCCTGTACGCCCAGGCCGCCGCCAACCCGGCGCGCCTCGATGTCGTCGCCGGCTACCTCGACCTCTTCCGCGACGGCTGCCCCCCGCACGGGGGCTTCGGGCTGGGCCTGACCCGGCTGCTGATCTGCCTGCTCGGGCTCGACGACGTGCGGGAGGCCACCTTCCTGCCCCGCGACCGCCGGCGCCTCACCCCGTAGGACGGATCACTAGGGATTCCTTGACAGAAACGCCCGCCGTCCTTACGTTAACGAGCACTCCACGACGCGGAAGGGGTCCTACCATGGCCACTGCGAGTGCACGTCTGACCCACCTTGCCCTGCCGGTCACGGACCTGGAGAAGAGCATCGCCTTCTACAAGAAGTGGGCGGGCATGAAGATCGTCGAACAGCCCGCGGACCCAGCCGGCATCAAAGGCGCCCGCGTGTCCCAGGCCAAGGGCGACTTTGTCCTCTCCCTGCTGGAGCTGCCTGTCCAGCAGGCGCTCCCGATGCCCGGCGTCATGCACCTCGGCCTCGACTGCGCGTCCAAGGCCCAGGTCGACAAGATCGCGGCCGACGCCAAGAAGGCCGGCATCCTGATTGCCGGCCCCCAGGACAGCGGCCCCGACCTCGGGTACCAGACCTACATCTCCGACCCCGACGGCAACAGCATCGAGTTCGCCTTCGGCCAGAAGATCGGCATCGCCTAATGGGGATGTCTAGCCTGCTGTCAGCTTGGCCCATCCCAATCGACTCGACAGGAAGGTGATCCCTTGGCCACCTACATCATGCTCATGAAGTTCATCAACCCCGGCGTGGACTCGATCCAGCAGGCGAACGTCGGCCGGGCGGCGGGGAAGAAGGCGGCCAAAGCCCTCGGCATCACCTGGAAGCACCAGTACCTGGTCATGGGTGAGTACGACATCATGACGGTCGTCGAGGCGCCCAACGACGAGGTAGTGGCCAAGTTCGCCCTGATGGGCATGACCGGCAGCCTGGCCATCACCACCATGCGGGCCTTCACCGAGACCGAGGCGGACAAGCTCATCAAGGAGATCCAGCCCCCCGATTGATGGCCACGATGCCGGCCGCGGACGGGGCGCTCGACGAGCCGATGGCGCCAGAGGTCATCGCCTTCGATGTCATCGGCACGCTGTTCTCCCTCGCGCCTCTCGAGCCGCTCGCCGTCGCGGCCGGCGGCGACGCGTCGACCGTCGGTCGGTGGTTCACCCAGCTCGTCGCCGACGGGTCCTCGTTGACCGCGGCCCGGGAGTACCAGCCATTCCGCGACGTGGCCAAGGCCAGCCTGCGCCAGGTGCTGCCTGGGTCCAAGGCCGCGGCCCGCGACAAGATCATCGCCGGCCTGGCCAAGCTCGACGTGTACCCCGACGCCGCGCCGGCGATGGGGCGGGTGGTCATGGCCGGCCGCGTCGTCGTCATCTCCAACGCCAGCGCGGACAGTACCCGCAAGCTCCTGGCCCGCGGCGGCCTGGATGCCTTCGTCGACTCCGTCGTCTCGGCCGAGGACGTCAAGGAGTGGAAACCGGGTTCCGACCCCTACGCCTTCGCCGCCGCCACCCAGGATGTGTCCCTGGAGCAGATGGCCATCGTGAGCGCCCACCCGTGGGATATTGTGGGCGGGCGCCGGAGCGGCCTACTGACGGGGTGGTGCAACCGAGACGGGGCTACGTTCCCGGCGCCGTTCGGCCAACCCGACATCACCGGCAAGAACCTGCTCGAGATCGTCGAGCGGCTCCTGACCCTGCGGGGCGGCCGGCCCTAAGCCGAGACAAGCGAGCCCTTGCCATCCGACCTGAAACCCACCTGCCACCGACCTGCAACCGGACCGACACGCGACCGGACCCAACCGCTCGGTCCGGCCCCTTCGGTCGACCCTTGCGACGAAGCCGTGCGCCCCACCGGCGACCTCTCAGGCGTCGATGACTTTGATCACACCGCCGTACATTCCGGTCCCACAGCTGTAGCCGATGTCGCCGGCGCTGACCACGCCCAGATCGACCGAGGTCTCACCTCCGGGTTTGAGGCCCTTCTCGATTCCCTTCCTCGGCAACACCACCACGCTGGCGCAGCCCAGGTCGCTGACAGCGTGAAAGGTCAGCCGCGTTGGTAGACCAGCCACGGCCTGGATGATGGAGGGCGAGAAGGGCGCACCTCCACCCTCGCTGTCACCGTAGGAGACACCGATCTCGACCACCTGGATGCCGTCGATACCAACCTTGGCCATCGGTATCGGCTGATCGGTCTTCGTCGGTTGGCCGCTCAGGCCCTCGGTGGCCGCCTTGCCACCACCGAGGGCCTGGGGAACGGCCGCGGCCACGCTGGGCGCCACCTTCTGAAGGGTCACACTCGATCCGCTTAGAACGAGTCCACTGTTGATCGACAGGGCTCCGGCCACGACGACGGCTACCGCGGCCAGCTTGGTCAGGTAGCCGCCAAGGACGGCACCGGCTCGGCGAACTGCATAGCCGATGGCTGCGAACAGCGGGGTGGTGCCGAGCACGAAGGCTCCCATCGCTGCCGCCCCGGAGAGCACCGAGCCGTTGGCGATGACGAGGAACTCGACGCTGAGGGTGACCCCGCACGGGACCAGCACAGTGAGGAACCCCACGAGCGCCGGCGTGAACGACGACTCGGCTCGGGCCCGGCGGCGCAAGAGGCGGGTGAATGATGCGGGTGGGGCCACCACGAACGAACGCTTTCCAAGGAGCCCGAACATGTTGGCCGCCATCACGATCATCAGCACTCCAGCGCCCATCTGCATGTACGCACGCACCCGGAAGTTGGGCTGCAGGGCGGCGCCGAAAAGCCCGAGGAGGGCGCCGAAGGCCACGTGGGAGCCGAGCTTGCCGACCATGAAGCTGGCCACCGGGACGGCGTCGTCGACCAGGGACGACGTGATGGGTCTGGTTCGGACCCCGACGCCGTCGCGATCCGTTGTCTCGGCGTCTCGACGACGGGCGACGGCACCGGCCAGCAGACCACCCTGGACTGCGGCACACGACGCGCCGCCTGCGAACAGGCCGGTGACGAATACGCTCCAGATGTTCAACGCGGACGGATGTCGATGGTGGTGGTGGCCCGGTTCACCCGCAAATGCATCGCTGCTGAACTGGGAGCGAAGTAGCCGTCCCCGCCGTAGGACGCGGTGACCACTTCGGTCCCCGGCTGCGGCGTGGCCATGGTCGTCGATGCCACGCCTCTAGCGTCAAGAGTCTCGGTGGCGAGAATGGTGTCGCGGCTGACGAAGGACACCGAGCCAGTGGGGACGCTCAGCCCGCAGGAGCCGACGCTGACCGTGACGGCGACCGTCTCGCCGAAGGTCGCCGGGTCGGGCGCGGCCGACACCGACATCGTGGTCGGCACCCGCACAACCTGGGTGAGTGCAGCGACGCCTGGGGCGAAGTTGGTGTCGCCCTCGTAGGCGGCAGTCACCGCCACGCTGCCCGCGCCCAGTTCGGCCGCTCGCACATGGGCCTGGCCGTCGGCGTCGAGGGTGACCGCCTCGACCTTGCCGAGCCCCATCGAGAACGAGACCCGGCCCGTGGGGGTTGGTGCACCCTGCGGGCCACAGACGCTGGCCATGATGTCCACGGGCTGCCCGAAGACCGAAGGGCTCTCCGCTGATGTCAGCGACACCACGACGGCGCCCCGGTCCACCCTCTGGGTCAGAGGACCGGAACTCGGCTCGAAGCGGTCGTCGCCGGGGTACTCGGCGGTGATCAGGTGCTCGCCGGCACCCAGCGACATCGTGGTAAGCGCGGCCGCCCCTTGGTCATTGAGTCGGGCCGAGCCCAGCCACGCCGAGCCGTCCCGAAACTCGATCTCGCCCGTGGGGACAGCGCCGATCGTGGAGCGGACGGTGACCGTGAATGTCAGCGGTTGCCCGAATGCCGACGGGTTGGCTGAGGACGCCGCCACGCCCGATGGGGCGCTGGCTGCGGGCGCAGGATCGGCGGGCACTGAGCCTGCCAATGGCTCCGACATTGCCGGGTCGGCGTCGCGGTGTGCTGTCGGCGGAGTAGGGCGGCTTGGCCGCACGGCCGCCAGGACCGCGCCGTGGGCGACAGGCGCCGGAGCGGCAAGCCCACCAGAGCGCCGTACACCTTGGAAGCGAGCGAGGCGAAGGCTGTTGGTCACCACCGAGACGCTGGAGATGGCCATGGCCGCGCCGGCGATGATGGGGTTCAGTCGTCCGGCCGCGGCGAGCGGGATGAGGGCCACGTTGTAACCGAAGGCCCACGCCAGGTTCTGCAGGATGGTGCGGAAGGTGCGCCGGGACAGGAGGATGGCAGTGGCCACGCCGTGGAGGTCGGCCGACAGCAGGGTGATGTCGGAGGACTCGATGGCCACGTCGGTGCCGGTGCCGATGGCGATGCCCAGGTCAGCGGCCACCAGGGCCGGCGAGTCGTTGATGCCATCGCCCACCATGGCCACCACTCGGCCCTCTTCTTGAAGGCGGCGGACTTCGCTCACCTTGTCCGCAGGCAGTACTTCGGCAAGGACCCGGTCGATCCCGACTTGGGCGGCAATGGACTCGGCCGTGCGTCGGTTGTCGCCGGTGATCATGACCACGCCGACCCCCATACGCCGCAAGGAGTCCACCGCGGACGACGCGTCGTCGCGAAGGGTGTCGGCCACTGCCAATACGCCCCGGACCCGGCCGTCCCAGCCGGCGAACACCGCGGTGCGGCCCTCGGCTTCCATCGCTGTCGCCGCCTCGTCGAGGCTTGCTTCGAGGGTCAGGCCGGCCTCGGCGGCCAGCTTGCGCCGCCCAACATGGACCATGACACCGTCGACCACGGCGCGGACACCATGGCCGGCAACGGCGGAAAAGGCGGTGGCTGCGGGCACGGCGATGCCTCGGCCAAGGGCGCCCTGAACCACGGCTCGGCCGACTGGGTGCTCTGAGCCCTCCTCCACCGCCGCCGCTCGACGCAAGAGCTCTTCTTCATCCACGCCGGGCCCGGCCACCACGTCGGTGAGGGACATCTGGCCCTTGGTCAGGGTGCCGGTCTTGTCGAAGACGACGGTGTCGATGCGCTTGGAGCGCTCCAGGACTTCACCACCCTTGATCAGCACACCCATGGCTGCGCCCCGGCCGGTGCCAACGAGGATGGCGGTCGGGGTGGCCAATCCCAACGCGCAGGGACAGGCGATGATGAGCACCGCCACCGCGGCGATGAGGCCCTTGGTGGGATCCCCACCGATCACCCACCACCCAGCCAGGGTGGCCACGGCGATCAGGGCCACCACCGGCACGAACACGCCGGAGATACGGTCGGCCAGGCGTTGTACAGGGGCCTTGGCTCCCTGGGCCTGCTCGATGAGGCGCACGATCTGAGCCAGGGCGGTATCGGTCCCCACCGCCGTGGCCCGCACGGTGAGCACCCCTTGAGTGTTGAGGGTGGCCCCGGCCACCTTGTCGCCCGGGCCCTTGTCCACGGGAACCGACTCGCCGGTGAGCATGGCCTCGTCGACCGCGGAGGCGCCATCAGTGACGATGCCGTCGACGGGGATCTTTTCGCCCGGCCGGACCCGCAACAGATCCCCGACGCGGACCTGGTCGACGGCCACGGTGCGCTCCTCACCGTCGACGATCACGTGGGCCTCCTTGGCCCCCAGTTCCAGCAGTTTGCGGATGGCGCTGGACGCCCTTCCCTTGGCCCGAGCCTCGAAGTACCGGCCGAGAAGCAGGAAGGCGATGATCAGGGCTGAGGTGTCGAAGTAGTGATCGGAGTGCGACGGCCCGAAGATCACCTGGTAGGCCGAGAAGAAGAAGGCGGCCAGCGTGCCCATGGAGATGAGCGTGTCCATACTGGCCTGGCCGGCGCGCGCTCGCATGGCCGCCTGGCGCAGGAAGGGGTACCCGGCCCAGAACTGCACTGGGATGGTGAGGGCGAAGGCACTCCATCGAGCCCACGGTTCCATCATGAAGAACAAGGAGAGAACGAGCACGGTGATGCCCAACGGCCAGGCCACCAGGACCCGGCGCAGCCACATGGACTGGACCCGAGCTTCGGCGTCTCCAGCATCGGACGTGTCTGGATCGGTCTGGACTGGTGCCAGGGCGTAACCGATCTTGGCCGTGGCGGCTACCAGGTCATCAACGTTCACCTGGGACAAGTCGAAGCGGATGGTGGCTCGGGCGATGGCGAAGTTCACATCGGCCTCGGCCACACCAGGCTGCTTGGCCAGGATCTTCTGTACTCGGGCGGCACAGGAACCACACGTCATGCCCGACACGGTGAGTTCAAGCTCGGTCAGGTTCTCGGCCACGTGCTGTGTCATCGGTCCACCCTCTTCGAGGGGTGGCCCAATGAGTATTCGATGGACCGGCCTCCCGGGCCTGTCATCGGACTCCCTCCCCGACGATGTCGAGGTCGGCGTCTCCGTCTGAGGTTGGCCCCATGGCGATCTTGTCGAAGCGCAGGGCCTCCATTAGCTCATCGACGATCTCGCCGGTGCGCCCGGCGGCCATAGCCGCGGCCACGCAGGTCTCGAGGTGATTACGCAACACGATCCGGTTGGCACGCTCCAACGATCCCTGCACGGCCGAGAGCTGCTTCATGACATCGGGGCAGTACGTCTCGTCCTCGACCATCCGCACCACGGCATCGAGATGACCGCGCGCTGTCTTCAGGCGGTTCAGGACAGCGGACCGGTGTTGGCTCTTCATCATGGCTGGAGTCTACCCCTACCGGGGTGGGGTAGTCCACCCCACCCCGGTAGGGGTTCGGACCTGGCCTGATCTGCTACCTTGGCCTGGACATGAAGAAGGGCCTGCTCATCGCGCTGGTCATCCTGGTCGTCCTGACCGGGGTCCCCCTGGTCATCGCCATGCCCCCGATGGCGTGCCAGGACTGCGGTTCGGCCACGCTCATGGGTGGATCGGGCTGCGCCGTCATAGTGCTGGCGTTCAGCCTCTTTCTCCTGTTCGGATCCCGGGTTCTCCGCTCCCGGCGCGAGCAAGGGCTCGGATTGGCCCATGTCTTCGCCCTCGAACGTCCTCCCCGTCTGGCCTAGCGCAGCCGCGCCCCTCGGGCCTGTTTGGGGCCGGGGTTTGTCCAGTCCAGATGCTTGTCGAGGTGGCCCAGCCACTTCGGATCGGAGATCGAGATGAGAACGTTGATCGGCTTTGTGCCCCTGCTTGCCTGCGTGGCCATGACGTGGGGATGTGCTCGCATGATGAGCCGGCGCTCGTCCGCGGCCCCCACCGCATCGGTGGAGGAAGTCAGCCAGTTGAAGGACGAAGTCGCAGCATTGCGAGCGGAGCTGGCTACCCCGACGGAGCCCACGCCCGCGCGGGGCGACCGGGCATGACTGGCCCGGGAGGCCGGTCGGGAAATGACTCACTGGTGCGCTCTCCCGAAGGGAGCGTGAACCAGTGACTGGCCCGGGAGGCCGGTCCGGAAATGACTCACTGGTGCGCTCTCCCGAAGGGAGCGTGGACCAGTGATGCTTTGGGGGGTGTTCGTCACCGGATTGGTGGCCGGCGGGGCGTCGTGCGCCGCGGTCCAGGGCGGCTTGCTGGCCGGGGTGGTGGCTAGGCGGCGACCAACACCCGACGGTGGGGCTACGGGACGCGGCCCCGAGCCTGCCGAACCCGTACCTCAGTCAGGCCGGCTCGACGACATCGTTCCCGTCGGCGGGTTCCTGGCCGGCAAGTTGGTCTCTCACACCGCGTTGGGCGCCGGCCTGGGGTTGCTCGGCGACGCCGTGGCGGTCGGGTTCCGGACCCGTGCATTCATCCAGATCGTTGCTGGGGTTCTGATGCTGGCCATGGCCGCCCACCTCCTGGGGTTCAAGGCCTTCGGGCGCCTCGTCCCCCAGCCGCCGCAGCGTTGGGCCCGCCTGGTTCGCCGCAACGCCCGTTCGGCCGGCGCCGGCGCCCCCGCCCTGCTGGGCCTGGCCAGTGTGCTCATCCCCTGCGGGGTGACCCTGAGCATCGAGTTCCTGGCCATCGCCTCGGGCTCGGCGGTGACCGGAGCGGCCATTATGGCCGCCTTCGTGTTGGGCACCACGCCCCTGTTCGCCGTGCTCGGCTATGCGGCGCGGCGCTCGGCCACCATGTGGCGGGGCCAGTTGGCCAAGGTGGCGGCGGTGGCCGTCGTGGTCACCGGGTTGCTGTCGATCAATGCCGGACTGGTCCTGTCGGGCTCGTCGACCACCCTGGCCACGGCGACGGCGGGGGTGTGGGCCTCCGCCACCGGACGCCAGCCGACCTCGCCCGAGGGAGCGACCGCGGCGCCGTCGGCGCCATCTGACGATGGGGTGCAGCGGGTGATCGTGGACGTGCGCGACACCAGCTACAGCCCAGCTGTCGTGCGGGTCAAAGCAGGTGTGCCCACCGAGGTGACCTTCCGCACCGATGGAGTCAGGGGCTGCACGCGGAGCGTCGTCATCCCCAGCCTTAAGATCGGCCGCCAGTTCCCCGCCACCGGTGACACCACCATCGCCTTGGGCCGCCTTGCTCCCGGAAAGCTGCGCTACACCTGCGGGATGGGGATGTACTCGGGCACCATCGAGGCCACATGAGCGCGGCCAGGACCAGCACCTTTGCCGTCACCGGGATGCACTGCGGTAGCTGCGGCATGCTCATCGACGATGTCGTGGAGGACCTCACCGGAGTGGAGTCGTCGGCCACGAGCGTTCGGCGGGGCAAGACGGTGGTGACCTATGACCCGACGCGTGCCAGCCCGGCTGATATTGCCACCGCCATTGCATCCGCGGGGACCTACGAGGTCTCGCTCGACGAGCCGAACCCGTGACGGTCCCCTACCAGGAGTCACCGTCCACGACTCGACCCACGTCACGGGCGCTGTTCCACTGCGAGGGCTGAACCGGTGAGCCGTCGGAAAGGACCGACGCCAGCTCGGGGCCACGGGCGAGGCCTCCTGGCCCTGTGGCTCGTCGTCGCCGCACTGTTCGGGACGCTGCTGGTCCTAGCCGGGTCGAGTGAGTCCGGTCTCGACGACCCCGACCCGGCGTGGCAGCGGCCAGGAATCCTCGACCTCGGTGGTCTGCCCCTGCCGGCCCCCAGTTTCTCGGAGGGCCAGCCCCGCCTGGGTCACCGTGCTGTCGTCTTCTTCGTCCGTCCAGACAGCGTGGCCTCGCTGTGTCGATCGCTCCGGAGCCACCACCTGAGGGAGACCGTGGACATCGCAGTCGTCGTTTCGGGGACCGGGCAATGCCTCGGCTCCACCGTGCGGGAAGACCCCTCGGCCAGGGTGGCCCAAGCCTATGGACTCCGCCGTCCTCGTGACGGCGGAGCGCCAGTGGGCTACGCGGTCGTCGACAGCCACGGCCGAATTCGCTACCGGACCCTCGATCCCGACCTGCACGATGACTTGCAAGAGGTCGACACCATCGTGGCGGCGACGCCGTGACCGCCGGGTCGCCGGAGACGCGGCGGCAGTCGTTGCGGCTCTGCCTGTGGTGTGCGGTGGCCGCAGTAGCCGAGGTCGGACTCTACTTGTCCTATCGCGGTCACGACGCCCGCTTTCACTGGTTCACCCATCTCTTCGTGGGTGCCTCCGTCGCGCTGGCGGCGATGGCGGTCGTGGTCGAGCGCACTGGACGACCAGTGTCCTATCCAATGATGTGGCCGCTGCTCGCCCACATCTTCGCCATCGTCCCAGACCTACTGTTCATTGGCGGTATTGCCCATCGGCGCTGGATGGACCTCTTCCTGGGCCACGTCAGCACCCACTTCGTGCCCGGTAGGAATGTGAGCTGGTTCGTACTCTTCCTCGCGTCACTGGCCGCGTACTTCGTCGCCGTCTGGCGAGCCGTCCCAACGAGGACCACAGGCAGCAGTTCGCTCGCCACACCTGGGGCGGCCACTCGATGCTGACTCAGGCGACGCCGGCGAAGCGCAGGATGTCGGCCATCGTGAACGTCCCAGGCACTTCCGACGGGAGTTCCGGCGTCCAGGTGGGGGCCACGCGCAGGAACGACGACGGGTCGGCGGCCAGAAGCCCGACGAGGACCTCGGCCACGATGGTGGCGCCGGTCGGCCCGAGCCGGAGGCCGCCGTTGTCGACCTCAGCCTCCTTGAGCACGTAGTACCAGAGCGGCGTCTGGGCGCCGAGGCCGAGGTCGTGACGGGTGGTGCCCATGGCCGCGGCCACCGCCTCACCCGACGGCAGGCCGAGGCCCCGGCCCCGGAGCATGTCCAGCAGGGCCATGGCTCGCCGGCCGCTGTCGATCGATGCCGGCAGGCTGCCCAGCGGGCCGGTCAGCTTGGAGTCGATGCGCCGGCTGAGCTGCGGCTTCGAGCCGGCGATAGTGAAGTAGAGGTCCCACTGGATCTTCCAGCCCTTCGGCAGCGGGCGGAAGCCGGTCAGGTGCTCGAGGGGGTCGGCGTTGTCGAACGGCACCATGATGTGCAGCGGCTTCATGCCGGCCTTGAGGACATAGGTCGAACGGATCTGGCTGTGCCCGAACCGGTAGGCGGCGGCGGAGAACTCCACCGGCATGAAGGGCTCGTTCTTCCAGGCGTAGTAGCGCAGGTCAGCCCGCCGGGCGCCGCCGGGTTCCTCCACGAGGGTCCGCCGCAGGATGTCGGCGCCGGCGACCCGGCTCAGGAAGTCCTCCACCACGACCCACTGGTAGTGCCAGCGGACCACGCGCTGGGCCTCGGCGAAGAGGTCAGCGTCGGCGACGCGCTTGGCCCGCAGGTGGTCGACGACGGCGTTGTGGAACCGGAGGAAGGCCAGCGTGAGCTGGCTGAGGATCACGTGGACATCGTTGCGGGGGTCGCCGATGATGGCCCGGCCCTGGGCGTTGCGGGGCAGATCCACCGGCTCGGTGCCCCGGCCCCGGTTGCGGCCGATGAGCAGTTTCGGTGGGTCGTCGCGGTCATAGAGGAACGGCTGGTCATCGGGGCCGGCGCCGTAGATCGAGTCGAGGTCGAAGCGGGGGGTGCGGTAGTTGACCAGGGCGTCGGGATCGTTGCGCCGCTGGAGCACCGAGGACGGGTCGAAGGTGATGTCGTGGTCGACGAACTGGCCCAGGTACGTGTAGCCGGCGGGGATGTCGGGGTTCTCGCCCGGCTGGATCGGCGGCGCCGGCGTGGGCGACGGCCCGGTCGGCGGGCCGGGGAGCATGGACTCCACCAGCTTCTTGAGCGTGGCGTCCTGGGGGGCGTAGGGCTTGAGGCTCCGGAACATGCGGCCGTAGCGGCCCCGCGCAACGCTCGAACGGGGCACGTTCACCAGGCCTCGGGGCGTGCCGGCGCCGTGATTGCCGACCGCCGCCGGCGGACCGACGACCCCCGGGCCACTCCCAACTACCGCGGGCTCCGCGACCATGCGCCGAACTCTACGGTCAAAGCAGTCCCCGCGCACGGAACGAGCACCGGACTCTATGGTCGACGCTGGCGTGACCACCGATCCGACATCCTTCACCCGGTTCCAGCGCATGCTCCTCGGCACCGACGGCACCGTCACCCACATCCTCGAGGCCTACGCCGAGGAGCCGATCGCCGTGGTCAAGCTGCTGCAGCGGATCGGCACCGGCGACGGCGTCGACCCGACCCTCGAACTGGCCGCGGGAGACAAGGTTCTCACGCGCCACGTGGTGCTCCGGGGGAGCCAGAGCGGGCGGAACCTCCTCTATGCCGAGGCGCTCGTCGCCATCGCCCGCGTCTCGCCGGTCGTGCTCGACGGGCTCGTGACCACCGACCGGCCGCTGGGCATCCTGCTGGCCGAGAACCGCACCGAGGCCTTCCGGGAGATCCTTGGCGTCGGCCGGGCGCCGGCGGGCGAGGTCGGGGCGCACTTCGGTCTCGACGCCGGCGCTGAGCTGATCTGGCGGTGCTACCGAATCGTGGTCGGCCGGCGTCCGACGATGGTGATCACCGAGAAGTTCCCGTCCTCGTCCTTCCGGGATCTTCCAGCCTGAGCTGAGATGCGCGGTCCCACTCCGGCGGCCCCCGGGCGAATATGATCCGAAGGAAATCCCTTTTGTGGAAGACTGTCCGTGACGGCACGCGCCGTGCGAGCGCGGGATCGAAGGAGTGCAAATGGAACGACGGACCAACCCCAAGTCCAGAAGGCTGGCGCTCGGGCTCGTTGTCGCCCTGAGTGGCTGGCTGGTCAGCGTCGCCGGCCCGTCCGGCGCCGACGTGACGGCGGTGAAGGGCAGCGCCTACGGCTACCTGACCAATGTCGGCCTCTTCGGCGGTCCGTCCATGCTCCGGGGCTTCGGCCAGGTGATCTGCACGGCGCCGAACACGCCCGTAGGTTGTGTCACCGCGGCCACCGCGCCGGCATCCGCGAGCCCGTCCGTCGCCCTCCCGACCTCGGGAGGGTCGGTATCCCAGATTGACACCGACGGTGCCAAGGCCCAGTACGGCCCGGCCGTGATCTTCGGCGGCATCTGGCCTGACAGCGTCGCTAGTGCACCCCCGTCAGGACCGATCGCCGTCGGATGCAACGGTTCGACCGGCCCGCTCGCATCGGTCACCTGCAATACGGCCGTAACCCTCTTCTCGCCGGCAGTGGTCCCCCCGGGTGGCGTCGGTCCCGGCCCCGTGATCGCCAACGAGGTACGCAGCACCTGCAGAGCCACCGAGACGAACTCGACGACCGGCGCCAAGACGGTGACCGGCTCTTCCTCGTTCGTCAACGGGATCCTCGAGACCAAGTACGACGTGAACACCCAGCTCCCGATCGTCACGGAGGCCATCCCGAACAGCCCCGTCGTGAATTACACCCGGAGCGGCACCATCGACCACGTCGGGGATAGCTACAGCGTCGTCTTCAACGAGCAGATCAACAACGCGGATGGTTCCCTCACCGTCAACGCCGTCCACCTGATGCTGCTGGGCCCCACTGCCGTCGGCGACATGATCATCGGCTCGGTCACGTGCGGCGCGGCGACAACGCCTGTCGCAACCACGACCACGTTGCCGCCCACCACGACCACGTTGCCGCCGACGACCACCACGTTGCCGCCCACCACGACCACGTTGCCGCCCACCACGACGACGTTGCCGCCGACGACCACGACGCGGCCGCCCACGACCACCACGCTTCCGCCGACGACCACCACGTTGCCGCCCACCACCACCACGTTGCCGCCGACGACGACCACCCTGCCGCCGACGACCACCACGTTGCCGCCGACGACCACGACCAGCACCCCGATCGGGACGGACCCCTGCCGGGCTCCGCTGCTCGCCACCCGGGCCCAGACGAACGCCCAGCTCGACGCCTTCCGGGCGGCCGTCATCGCCCGGATTCCCGCCGGCGCCCAGCGGGATTCGGCGCTGGCAACGATTGAATCGAACC
>JANMRJ010000609.1:0-3010 GCA_031370985.1 Acidimicrobiales bacterium | reverse complement strand
AGGACCACCCCAAGGGCGGTGATCCAGGACTGGCCCGGGTGCTGCGACCGGAACAGGGCCAGCATCGGGTAGGACACATGGCTCTCGAGGATGTCCGCCGTCCATCGCTCCCACTCGCCGAAGAACCGGAAGAGGCGGTCGGTGTCGCCGCCCGGGGCCCAGATCCGGATGAGGGCGGTGGGCTCGATCCGCCGGCCGGTCGGGTCGTCAAGGGTCAGAAGCTGCGACTCCCGCCGGCCGTAGGACGCGTACAGGACCGGGAGGTAGGAGATGGCCAGAGCCATGGTGGCTACGCCAGTCCCGGCCTCGGCCAGGGCGGCGAACCGCAGCGGGCCGGTGGTCGCCAGGATGTCGCCGAAGCCGAGTGTGAAGAGGCACGTGCCCGAGTAGTAGAGGAGGCTGGCGAAGCCGGCGTCGCCGGTCAGTGACGCCTCGGCGGCGGAATAGACCAGGGCCCAGCCCACCAGCAGGCCGAGCAGCCACAGCCCGAGGAGGCTCAGCAGTGTCAGCGGTGCGTACGCCGAAAGGAACCCTTCCCGGTGGGTGCCCATGCGCCGGCCCACCGCCCGCCAGAGCCGCCAGGTGACCCAGTAGAAGTGGCGGGTCGGGCGCCACCGGCTGGCCAGCCCCCGTGCCGCCACGAGGGTGCCGATGGCGTCGGACAGGGTGACGACCACCAGCGCCAGCCCACAAACGAGCTGCACCTGGCGGATCACCTCGGTGTTTGTACCACTCGCCGGCCTGGAGCGGGCCTACGACAAGCCCTTGGTCGTGTCGGTCTCGGACTCGCCAGCAACCCGCTCGCTGCGCCACACCAGGACCAGGCCAACGACCAGGGCGATCACTACGGTGGCGTTGACGCCAAGCTCCACCTGGGCTTGGCGGAACTCGTCCGGGCCATGCTCAGCCGCGCCCAACGATGCCTGGGCGCCCACGGTGAGGATGTGCCTGACGGCCGAGATGATCCCGATGATCAGGAACGGTTTGAGCTGGAGGCCGGCGTCGTCGAAGTGGGCGATCACCGTGCGGAGGATCTCCATCACGATGATGACGAACAGGATGCTGTTGATGACATCGGTCACCAGCGTGGCGAATTCCTCGTGGCCCTCAAGTAGGTCCAACACCGACTTCACCAGCACAACCACCGCCACGCCCACCAGGACCAGGGCGACGGCGTAATGGACGATGTCCTCGGCCACTTCCACGAGACCGATCACCCGGCGGCCCTCGTTGCGCAGGCCATTTCGGGCCCCTGAGTGGCGGGCCCGCCGCCGGAGCACCTCGGCCGTCTCGTGTGTGCTGTGGATCATCTGGCTCCTCGACTGCCCGGATCCAATTGTCCGGCGAAGGGTTTAGTATCCCAAGCCTGGCGAGGACGCGGAGTGGATGTCGCTACGCTGCGAGCGAGAGACCACGAGAGGGGTTTGAATGAGCAATCGGATTCTGACCATCTTGTCCGAGTGACCGCCAAGACCGGTCGCTTCGCCATGATCGAACAGTTCATGGCCGATGGTGTCAGGTACATGTTCGGGAACCCCGGCACCGTGGAACAGGGCTTCCTCGACGCCCTGAGCGACTACCCCGACCTCGAGTACATCCTGGCCCTCCAGGAGGCCGTGGTCGTCGGCATTGCCGACGGCTACGCCCGCGGCACCCGCAAGCCCACCATCGTCCAGCTGCACAGCGGTGTCGGCCTCGGCAACGGGATCGGCATGATGTACCAAGCCAAGCGGGGCCACGCCCCCCTGGTGGTCATCGCCGGCGAGTCGGGCGTTTGCTACGACGCCATGGAGGCCCAGATGTGGGCCGACCTGGTCGACATGGCCGCGCCGGTCACCAAGTGGGCCACGCGAGTCGTCGACCCCGGCTCGCTGCTCCGGGTCCTGCGTCGGGCCATGAAGGAGGCCTGCACCCCGCCCATGGGCCCGGTGTTCGTCTCCCTGCCCATGGACGTGCTCGACGCGGTCAACACCGAGGAGATCGTCCCGACATCGTTCCTCGACACCCGCACCATCCCCATGGCCACCGAGATCGACCGGGCGGCCAAGCACCTCGTCGGGGCGTCGCGGCCCATGATCATCGCCGGCGACGGCGTAGCGTTCTCGGGCGCCGAGGCCGAGCTGACCCGCCTGGCCGAGGTGTGGGGCGCCGAGGTATGGGGGGCCGACTGGTCGGAAGTCAATATGAGCCATGCCCATCCCCAGTTCAAGGGGATGCTCGGGCACATGTTCGGCGACCACAGCAAAGCAATCGTGGCGCCGGCCGACGCCGTCCTGATCTGCGGTACCTACGTGTTCCCCGAGGTGTTCCCGGAGCTGGCGGGCATGTTCGGCCCCGGCGTGGCGGTGATCCACGTCGACCTCGACGCCCACGAGATCGCCAAGAACTTCCCGGTCACCATGGGCCTCGTCGCCGACCCCAAGCGCAGCTTGGCCGCGCTGGCCGACGCCCTCGACGGGATGCTCGACGCCGGCCAGAAGGCGGCGGGCGCGAGCCGGGCCGAAGCCATGGGTGCGGCCAAGCGGGCCGACATCGATGCGGCCAAGGCGCGCGACCGATCGTTCCACGACGCCCTCCCATTGCACGCGTCGATGTTCGCCGAGGAGCTGGCCCGCCAGCTGCCGGCGGGGTCGATCATCTTCGACGAGGCGCTGACCACGTCGCCTGAGCTCATGCGGTACCTCACGCCCACCGAGCCGGGCTCCTACTTCCTCACCCGCGGCGGCTCCCTGGGTGTGGGCATCCCCGGTGCCGTCGGGCTCAAGATCGCCCACCCCGACAAGACGGTGATCGGCTTCACCGGCGACGGCGGGAGCATGTATACGATCCAGGCCCTCTGGACCGCGGCCCGCCACCACGTGGCCGCCAAGTTCGTGGTGTGCAACAACCACAGCTACGAGCTCCTCAAGCTCAACATCAACGAGTACTGGGAGGAGCGGGAGATCCCCGAGCACACCTTCCCGGTGGGCTTCAGCCTCACCGACCCCGACATCGCCTTCGCCGACCTGGC
>JANMRJ010000595.1:0-2072 GCA_031370985.1 Acidimicrobiales bacterium | reverse complement strand
GACGGCCCACCCCAAGCCCCTCCTGAGCGGCGCCCGGGGCCCCCCGCCCGAGGACCTCGACCCGGTCGACCCCTGCAAGGCGTTCAGCGTCCGCCACGCTCGTCCACAGATCGAGCGCCCGCTCGTAATGCCGCTGCGCCGAGACGAACGCGAACGCCTGTCCGGCGGCGTCGGCGGCGTGGAGCGAAGCGTCGAGTGCCGCCGGGTCGTCATGCGCCGCCGACCAGTGGTGGGCGAGCTCGGCCCAGTGGGCGGCGGCCGCCGCGCCATCGCCGATCCTCCGCGCGGCCAATGCCGTGGCGCACGCGCGGTGGAGGCGCCTGCGCTCCCCGGGCAGCAGGTCCTCGTAGACCACCTCCTGGAGCAGGGCGTGGCGGAACGCGTAGCCCTCCTCTCCACGGGTCTCGGTCTCGGTGACGAGCAGCTGGCTGGACACCGCAGACCGGAGCGCCTCGAGGAGGATCGACTCGGCCTGGCCGGCCATCTCGGCCAGCAGGTCATGATCGATGCGCCGCCCGGCCACGGCTGCCACGTCAAGGATGAGATGGGTCGCCTCGGGTACGGCGGCGATCCGGGCCAGGAGGACCTCGCGCAGCGTCGGCGGCAGCCGTTGCGAGCCCGTCGCCTCGCGGTCGGCAAGGAGCAATTCCTCCACGAAGAACGGGTTGCCATCGGAACGGCGGTGGATCCGCTCGGAGAGCTCGGGAGCCGGTTCCGAACCGATGATCGCCGCGACGAGTTCCCGGGTCTCGTCCAGGTCGAGGCGATGGAGGTCGACCCGTTCGATGCCACCCGCCCGCTCGAGCTCGGCCAGCCACGGCAGGAGCGGGTGTCGCCGGTGCAGTTCGTCGGATCGGAAGGTCATGGCCAGGAGGACCGGGTCGGTCCGGAGGTTCCTGACCAGGAACGCGATCGTCTCTCGCGTCGCCGGGTCGGCCCAGTGGAGATCCTCGATGATGATGACCACCGGCGTTCTCGCCGCGAGCCGCTGGAAGAGTCCGAGGAGCGCCTCGAACAGGCGAGCCTGGAGCCACTCCTGCTGGACGGTCGTATCCGCCGCGGCCGTGTGGGCCAGCGCGGGAACGAGCCGGGCGAGATCGGGGCCCGACGGACCGACGGCGGCCGCCAGTGTTTCGGGGTCGACATCGCGGGTCAGGCCGCGAAGGGCTTCGACGATCGGTCCGTACGGGAGCCCACCGTCGCCGATGTTCGCGCTCGCACCCCGGATCACGCGCATCCCTCGGTCGGCGGCCGACCGAGCGAGCTCGCCCACGAGACGACTCTTGCCGACGCCCGCCTCGCCCGAGATGAGCAGGTGCACAGGACGTCCGGCAATGGTGGCATCGAGAGCCATGCGCGCGGTCGCCAGCTCAGGCGAGCGCCCGATCAGGACTGGGCTGACGAGGCGACCGACCATGTCGCGATGATACGCAGCCATCCGATCCCCGGAACAGCGGCCAACGGCCGCCGGCCTCTTCAGATCGCCATCGCCCGATGGACCAGCCGCCAGACAAGGGAAGTCGTCCGTGTGGTCTCGACGTGCGACGTTGGGTGAGTCGTCGATGGGGCCGTCGCCGCGCGCCGGAGCACCTGATGGCCGGTGGCCTCGCGGTGCAGTTCGGCGATCCGATCCTGAGCCAGGAACTCCATCATCTTGGGGTTCATCTCGTCCATCCTTCCGCTCGTCCGGGGTTCCCCGGATCCAGGGACAAGGTCTCCCAGCGACCCGTGCATGGACATCTGGAGGAGTCGCTATCTGTGGGCCGTGCGACTCGTCATTTCGCGACCTGCCACATCCGACGGGTCGTTAGCCCCGGTTGCGCATCGCCTCGGCGGTCGTCGCGAAGTAGCGTCCGAGCTCCGCGGCGACGTCGTCCGAGGGGGCCAGCTCCGCGACTGCCCCACGCATGTGGACGAGCCACCGGTCGCGCTCGGCCGGGCCGATGGCGAACGGCGCGTGGCGCATCCGGAGGCGGGGATGGCCCCGTTCCTCGTCGTACGTCGTGGGGCCACCCCAATACTGGATGAGAAAGAGCGTCAGGCGATGCCGGGCTCCGGCCAGATCCGGCTCC
>JANMRJ010000557.1:0-3718 GCA_031370985.1 Acidimicrobiales bacterium | reverse complement strand
CCAGCACCCTGCGGCGGCTGATCGGCTTCGCCGAGAGAGCCGTGACCGAGGCCGAGGCGGCCCGCGATCGGCTGGCCGCCGAATTGGGCGGCCTCAGCCCGGCCGACCACGTCGGGTTGGCAGCCGCAGCCCAGGGCCTCGCCGCGGCCGATGTGGCGCTGGCCGGGGCGGAAGAACGGTGGTTCGGTCTGTCGGAGGAGCTGGGCGCCTGAACGACCTCGACGGGCGCCCGCCCCCTGCCGGCTCAGTCCACCGGCAGTCGACCCAGGAGGTCGATCTTCTGCTCCTCGAACTCCTCATAGGTCATGGTGCCGGCGTCGAAACGCTGGTGGATCGACTCGATCAGCTTGAGCAGGTCGTCAGCTGACAACTCGCTCTTGCCATCGTCGTCAACCAGTGCATCGGTGACCACCTCGTCACCTTCGGTGCCGGCGCTGCGGTCCTGGCGCTTCTCGCGCTTTGCTGCGGCCTTGGCCTTCTTGTCTCGATCGCGTTGAAGCTTGCTGAAGCTGGTTCGCTGACCGCCCATCTGATCTCCTTCGGGCCGGTGGGGTAAGCAGAAGGGCGCCGACCGGAGGCCGGCGGCCCGTAGAACTCAGGGCTCAGACGGCCCGAACGTTCTGGGCTTCCTCACCCTTCCGCCCGGGGGCGACATCGAACTCGACCTTCTGACCCTCCTCCAGGGAGCGGTAGCCACGCCCCTCGATGTTGGAGTAGTGCACGAAGACATCGTCGCCCTGCTCACGAGAGATGAAGCCGAAGCCCTTCTCGGAGTTGAAAAACTTCACGGTACCTGTTGCCACGCTGATCTCTTCTCTTCGGCCAACCGAGCCCCACTGACTCGCTCGTCGCATGCATTCTACGTGAAATCTTCGTGCTGGCCTCACCGCCTCCCCGCCGTGTCCCCGCCGTGTCCCCGCCGTGGCCGGGGCCGGCGTAGGATCGGTGGCCCGAGCCGAGAGGCATGTCCATGGACCCCGTCGATCCACGGTCGGTTGCCGACCAGATGTGGCAGCAGGAGTCCCGGTTCCCCCGCCGGGCGGAAATCGTCTCCGTCGACCGCCTGACGCCCACCGGCACCGTCCGCATCCGCGCCCGGGTCACCGACGACCGTCCCCTGGACTTCCTGCCGGGTCAGTTCCTGGCCGTCCAGGAGGACATCCCCGGCGTCGGCCGCCAGCACAGCCCGTACTGCATGTTCCAGCCGGCGGCGGCGGACCGGTTCTTCGAGATGCTCATCCGGGTGTTCCCCGAGGGCCCGCTGTCGCGCTACCTGGCGGCGGCCCCTCCAGGCACCGAGCTGGCCTTCCGGGGCCCATCCGGTCGCTCGATGCTGCCGAAGGACGACGACGCCGGCGACGAGTTCGTCCTGCTGGCGACCGGCGTGGGGATCAGCCCGTTCCACGCCCTGGTGTCGGACCTGCTGGGGCGGGGCGACGGCCGGCGCATCCGGCTGTTCTGGGGGCTGCGGCTGGCAGAGGACATCTGCCTCACCGACGAGCTCGACGCCCTGGCCGGCGCCCACCCGAACTTCACCTACGCCATCTCCCTGTCCCAGCCGCCCGAGGGTTGGACCGGTCTGCGGGGCCGGCTGACCGTGTCCGTGCCCCCGCTCCTGGAGACCCTCGGCGGCAAGCGCTTCTTCCTAGCCGGGAACGGGGCCATGGCCGAGGAGATGGAGATTGCCCTGTCCGACATGGGCGTCGACCGCACCCTGATCCACGAGGAGCGTTTCTTCAACGCCCGCCACCACGCGGAGGTGGCCGTCGTCGAGGCCATCGTGGCCCGGTTCGTCGCCACCGACATCGCCTCGCCCCACGCCGAGCAGCAGGCGCCCCTCCTTTTCGCCGTGGAGCGCGACATCCACGGCCGCACGTACGGTGCGTAAGTAGGAGAGTCCGACAGTCGGAGAGTATGATGGTCGAGTGGCACGGACGACGCTGCGCGCCAAAGGTCAACTGACGTTGCCAGACGACATTCGGAGGGCGGCGCGGCTGGAGGAGGGCGACCTCCTTGAGGCGGAGATCACCGCGGATGGCATCCTGCTGCGGCCCCAAAAGGTGATCGACGCCGCACAGGCGTGGTTCTGGTCCGCTGACTGGCAAGCCGGCGAACGTGACGCCGACGAGGACCGGGACGCGAAGCGAGCCGAAACCTTTGCCTCCGACGAAGCGTTCATCGAAGGCCTTCGGTCACGGGCAAAGCGCCCAGGTCGGCGATCTGGCCAGTAGCGGGCCATGCCCACCTACGAATGGTTGGCACGCTTCGGCACTGACTTCGACTCGCTCTCCGCTCCTCAGCAGGCTGCGTTCCTCGCAGCCATTGAGGCATTCGTCTCCGACCTGAGCGCCGGCAGCGGGTTCCGTCCGGGCCTCCGGGTCAAGGGCGTCAAAGGAGCCCGCGGCGTCTTCGAGATGACGTGGGTCCCAGACGGTCGTGCCACCTTCGAGTACGGCGGGGCGATCGCCGACAAGGAACCGCACATCATCTGGCGCCGCGTCGGCACCCACGCCGTCTTCGACATGCCCTGACTCGTTGAATGAACTATTATTCTAGTCTATGGAGACGTTGCCCCTGTCCGCCGTCAAGGCCCGCCTGTCGGAGATCGCCGACGAGGTGGACCGCACCCATCAGCGCGTGCAGATCACCAAGAACGGCCGTTCGTACGTCGTCCTGATCTCAGCGGAGGACCTTGAATCGCTTGAGGCCACGGTGGAGCTACTCAGCGACCCCGAGGCGATGCGGCGTGTGCGACAGGCCCAAGCCGACATCGAGAAGTGCGACTTCACCACCGGCGAGACTCTGGACCAACTGATTTCGGACCGAGGTCGTCCCGCTCGGGGTGACTGACGAGCCGTACCAGCTCATCCTTGCTCCCAGCGCGAGGCGAGCCCTCACCCATCTCCTCCCCGAAGCCGCAGCGGCTGCGGCGTGGGCGTTCATCTGTGGGTCCCTGGCCATGGACCCTCGGCGGGTCGGTGTGCCGTTGCGGGCACCGTTCGACGGGCACTGGCGGGCGCGCCGGGGGGAGTACCGCGTTCGGTACGAGATCGACGAGGCGGCCCACGCCGTGCATATCCTCGACATCGACCATCGCCGGGATGCCTATCGGCCGTGACGCCGGCCGGTCCTGACGCCGGCCGGTCCTGACGCCGGTGGAGGTCAGGTCAGCAGGCCCAGTTCAGTGCCCACGCGGGCGAAGGCGTCGAGTGTGAAGTCGAGGTGGGCGCCGGTGTGGGCGGCGGTGACGATGGTGCGGATGCGGGCCTTGTCGAGGGCGACGGTGGGGAACACCACGGGCTGGGCGAACACCCCTTCCTCCATCAGGCGGTCGGAGAAGCGCATGGCGGTCTCGGGGTCGCCCATCATCACCGGGGTAATCGGCGTCTCCGACCGCCCCGTCTCGAACCCCAGTCGGGCCAGCTCGACCTTGAACCGGCGGGTGTTGGCCCACAACGTCGCCTGCAGCGCCGGCTCCTCCTGCATCACCCGGATCGCCTCCCGGCAGGCGGCGACCACCGCCGGCGGGTGCGACGTGGAGAACAGGAACGGGCGGGAGCGCTGGGTGAGGATCTCCCGGAGGGCGGTCGGGCCGGCGACGTAGCCGCCCAGGGAGCCAACCGCCTTCGACAGCGTGCCCACCTGGATGTGGACCCGTCCGTGCAGACCGAAGTGGTCGACGGTGCCCCGACCGTCGCGGCCGAGCACCCCGGAGCCG
>JANMRJ010000536.1:0-1208 GCA_031370985.1 Acidimicrobiales bacterium | reverse complement strand
CCGTCGGTGACGACGTGACGGGAGTTGATCAAGACGACTCGGTGACGGACGGGCCTGCCGTCGTTCGGCGCGAGGTCGCTCCGCCGCTGCGCAGGTGGGCTGCCGCCCACGTCGTCGCGCGGGATTCGTCGGCCTGGAGTTCGGTACTCGCGCGAGCCCGAGTCCTGGACGCTCGTGCTGGAGCCGCGGTTGCCGCGGGAGTTCTCGATGCCGTCGAGAGTCTCCTGCCAAAGGTCCAGGACCTGCTCATCAGCGAGGCGACACGTTGGCCCAACCAGGCAGTGCGACAGCTTGGCCTCTCCCTCGTCGCCGAGCGGCAGGGTTCTGACGCCGCGTACGCGCTGGCGCGCGACGATCCGAACGCTCGTATCCGGGCGTGGGCCGACTCGCTCATGAACCCGTCGCCGAGCCGGGATCGACCCTCCACCGCCGGTGCCCATCGACCCGCGGC
The DNA here is from genome assembly GCA_031370985.1 of Acidimicrobiales bacterium. Lineage (GTDB taxonomy): Bacteria > Actinomycetota > Acidimicrobiia > Acidimicrobiales > AC-14 > CADCTB01. The sequence continues at coordinate 757 of JANMRJ010000536.1, read as the reverse complement.
AACGAAGGGCGAGGTCGAAGAGCCACCGACCCTGTTCTGAGCGTCGATGAGGAGGTGTTGCGTGTTCCACCTGGAGACGCCTGACAGGATCAGGACGTGAAGCAGCGGTTCATCCGGGTCGGTGACGAACTGACCGACGACGTCGCTGTAGTCGTGCGAGGCGGGAACCTCGACCCAGAGATCCTCCGGCACGACGCGCTCCGAAATCACGAGATCTACGGGACCTTCGGGATCTCGGTGTTCGCGGCTCGAGACCTGACGGTCGACGAACTGGCGCAGCAGTCACCCCTGGTCCGGTTCGAGCGGCTGGCCATCGTCACCGTGGGCGCGCTGCGGGCACTCGATCTCTGTCTCGAGCCCACTGGCCGCAATCCCCGCCACTACGACGTGACCTTCGACGACCTCGACGAAGGTACGGCGAAGCTGTCACGCTGTGAGCACTACGTCATGGTGAACCCATATCATGAAGCCTGAGAAGGGCGCGAGGAGGTAGTAGTCCGTGACCGATGACATCGACCTGATAGCTGATCTGAACGCCGAGGACGACGACGGCCTCGGTTGGTCGACTCTCGCCGACGCTCGGACTCCCGACCGGATCGCCTCGGGTGCCATGGTCCTGGCCGGCAACCGCTTGGGCCAGGCCGTTGTACGCATCGTCGCTGTCGACGACGACGGACAGGTGCACTTCTCGATCCTCCCCGGCTCCGTGGCCAAGAACCGCGCGCCCGAGATCATCAACGAGGTACGGAAAGATTCG
>JANMRJ010000534.1:0-2096 GCA_031370985.1 Acidimicrobiales bacterium | reverse complement strand
CTTCCTGCTCACCGAGGGCCTCATCGCCGGCGGCGCCGACGTGTCCACCATCAGCTACTGCCCCGGGGCCGACGCCCAGGCGTTCAACGTCCTCGACATCACCCTGGCCGCCGGCGTGGCCCCGCCGCCGGCACAGGCGGCGCGGCCGTTCGTCACCACCTCGTCGTGCGGGCTGTGCGGGAAGGCCAGCATCGACACGGTGCGGTCCCGGTCGGGCTTCGACATCGCTTCCGACCCGGTCACGGTGCCGGCCGGCGTGCTCTGCTCGCTGCCCGACCGGCTACGGGCGTCGCAGAAGGTGTTCGACCGCACTGGCGGCCTCCATGCCGCCGGCCTGTTCGACGCCGGCGGCAACCTGGTGTGCCTCCGGGAGGATGTTGGCCGCCACAACGCCTTCGACAAGGTGATCGGCTGGGCGGCCATGGGCGGGCACCTGCCCCTGCGGGGCCACGTCATGCTCGCCTCGGGCCGGGCCAGCTTCGAGCTGGTTCAGAAGGCCTTGATGGCCGGCGTACCGGTGCTCGCCGCCGTGTCAGCGCCGTCGAGCCTTGCCGCCGAACTGGCCGAGGAGTCGGGGATGACCCTGGTCGGGTTCCTGCGGGGCGACACCATGAACGTCTACGCCGGCGTCGAGCGGGTGGTCTGAGCCGCGGACGGTCGTCATAGCCGGCGGCGTTCGGTTGAGTGAGCCGTTGACCCGGCATATCCGGGTCAACTGCTCACTCGAGGCTGTCGGTGCTCGTCTCGGTGACATCGACCATTGCAGCCGCTGACGCGGTCGTCAGATCCTCGGGTCGGTTGACATTGAGCGCCGCCGGCCCCAGGTCGACCGTGACGGTCGACGCCGGCAGCAGCCGACTCGCAGCGTCGCTGGCGCCGAGCGCATCGGCACGGGCCAGGAGCGCCGGCACCCGGTAGGCGGCCAGCAGGGGATTCGGTCCCCGGACCTCGCCGGATGCCACCGCCTCGACACCCGGCTCGTCGAGGGCGGCGAGAAGCCGGCGCAGATCGTTGCAGGTCAGGAGGGGCAGGTCGACGGCCAACACCAAGACGATGTCGCACTCCCCGCAGGCCGACACCCCGGCCAGCACCGCCGGCACCGGGCCACCTCCGGGCACCGCCTCGGTAACAAACGAGACGCCGGCCACGCCCGTCGGCCGGGTCGGCCCGACGACGACCAGCCGGTCGCACACCGGCCGGGCTGCGGCCAGCACCCGGCCGAGGAGCGTGACGCCGCCGACCTGCAATGCCGCCTTGTCAACGCCGCCCATGCGCCGGCCTGCCCCGCCGGCCAGGACGACCCCGGCGACTGGCCCGCCGCCGACCGGCACCTAGCGGGGACCGGCGAAACGCGAAGGTGCAGGTGAGAGCCCCTGTCTCTGCTCGGCTCGGCCCTGGCTACCCCCCATCACAGCCGATCCTACCCCACGAGGAATTACACCTCTGTAGTACTCTCGCCGTGGCATCCGTTGGGGTCCACCCCCGGCGGACCCTGCGATCGCGTCTAGTCAAGTGTCCTTGGAGCGGGTACAGTTGGCATGTGTCAACTAGCCGGACGTGCCCGAGCGACGGTGCTTGAACCGGTAACGGAGTCGTTGGTTGTCCACTGGCGGCCGACCGTGCAGTACCACCAACATCGTCTGGACCTTCTGACGGACTTGCATTCCACGGGAATGCTCGAAGAGTTCCAGGTCACTCCAGAGTGGATTGGTCTTCGTACGGCACTTACCCAAGTGACGATGGACGAGGATCAGGTTTCTCTTGCTCCGCGAGGTCCGGTCCTAGCTGGGGACACCCTCGACGTTCTGCGGGCTGTAGTGCGGTGCGTGTCTCCGATGCAATATCGACTGACGGTGACCCGTCAATTCTTGATTCCGATCCCGAGCAAGCCCTACGACGCGGCACGCACCATAGCTTTAGACCGGATCGCTCTAGGTCACGTTGGAGCAACCGACTTCGCACTGCTTATTGATGGCAAATCCGGCGAAGATGACTGGCATTGCGAGTTCGGCATCGTGTCTGAAAAGGAAGTTGAGCCACGGATGCGACGGTGGGTTGGACGCGCCCGCAGCTATGGCCTTGCTCAGGTCGGCAAG
>JANMRJ010000532.1:0-2329 GCA_031370985.1 Acidimicrobiales bacterium | reverse complement strand
ACTCGGGCTCCGGGCGCAGGAGCTGGCGGACGCGGACCAGCGCCTCCTGGATCTCACGCTACGCCATAGCCGCGGCCATCTCCTCGAGCGTCGACCACCGGGAGATCGCCGCGACCTCCACCAGCCCGACGGCGTTGGGCTCGACGGTGACCGCCAACTCGATACCAACGCAGCCGGCGCGACCGATGAACGCCGGCAGGACATCATCGATGAACAGCCGCTGCATCTCGGCCACGTCGGCCGGGTCCACGGCGCTCTGGTACAGCCGGAGGTATTCGGACATCAGGGCCTCCACGTCGACTTGGTGAACATGGCGGTCAGGTCCGGGTTGGTCGAGAGGGCCATCCGCCGGCGGTCCAGGACGCTGGCGACCCGCTCGCCGGTGCCCGGGTACTTCAGCGTCACCCGCACCTCGTCGGGGGTGACTTCCAGCACGTTGTACGAGGGGCGGGTGTAGCCACGCACCCGGTGGGAGGAGACCGTGCCCGATGTCACCAGCAGCACGTGGTCGAGCAGCCAGACGTGAGGGACGTGCTTGTGGCCGGACAGGACCATGTCGACCTTGAGCTCGGTCAGGAGAGCCAGGACATCGCCGGCGTCCCAGACCGTGTTGCGCTCCCGGCCCGTGCCGGGCACGGGAACGAGGTGGTGGTGGAGGACGAAGATCTTGAAGTCGGCCTCGGCCGCGAACTGGTCGCGGATCCAGCGGTAGCGCTCTCGCCCAACCTCGCCCTCGGCCAGGTCGGGCTTGGACGAGTCGATGGCCACCACCTGCACCCGGAAAGGATTGGTTCCGTCGAGGCTCGGGAGGGTGAGGGAGATCACTCGGTCGCCCTTCTCGGCCACGTCGCCCACGCCGAACGTGTCGCGGAAATGGAGGTAGCCGACGTTCTTCGAGTCGTGGTTGCCGGGGATGACCAGCATGGTGAAACCGGCAGCAAACAGGGGTTCGAGGTAGCGCTGCGCGGTGCGGAACTCACCGGCGTACCCCTCGGCGGTCAGGTCCCCGCCGATGACGACCAGGTCGGGGTTCAGGGCGATGGTCTCGTTGACCGCAGTCTCCAGCAGGCCGGCGTCGAAATAGGGCGAGCCGCAGTGCAGATCCGACAGCTGGGCGACGACGAACTCTTCGCGTGCCATGTAGCCCGCCAGTCTATGGGAGCCCGGAGGTAGGGTTCCCGTTCGTGCCGGCCGGGCCTGTGATGATCAAGAGGGTCTGCGTGCTCGGCGCCGGCTCGTGGGGGACGGCGATCGCCGCCATGTGCGCCGGCAAGGTGCCGACCACGCTCTGGGCCCGACGGGCGGACCTGGTCGAGGGTATCGCCCGCCACGGCCGCAACGAGGTGTACCTGCCCGCGCTCGGGCTCCCGGCCGGTCTGGCGGCCACGGCGTCGTTGGCCGACGCGGTGGCCGGCGCCGACGTCGTCGTCATGGCCGTGCCGTCGCACGGGTTCCGCGCCGTCCTGGGCGACGCCGTGGCCCATCTCGGTGCCGGCGTGCCGGTGGTGAGCCTCACCAAAGGCGTTGAGCAGGGGAGCCTGTCGCGCATGACCGAGGTCATCGCCGAGGTGGCGCCGGCCCATCCCTTCGCCGTGCTCACCGGCCCGAACCTGGTGGGCGAGATCGTGGCCGGGCACCCGACCGCCAGTGTCGTCGCGGCCACGGACCCGGCCGTCGCTGACTCGCTGCAGCGGCTGTTCAGCACCGGTGCGTTCCGGGTCTATACGAACCCCGACGTGGTGGGCTGTGAGCTGGGTGGGGCGCTCAAGAACGTGGTCGCCATCGCCGCCGGCGTGGCCGACGGGCTGGGGTTCGGGGATAACACCCGCGCTGCGCTGATCACCCGGGGCGTCGCCGAGCTGACCCGGCTCGGCGTGGCGCTCGGCGGCCAGCCGCTGACCTTCGGTGGCCTCACCGGCATGGGCGACCTTGTCGCCACCTGCACCAGTCGCCAGAGCCGCAACCGGTGGGTTGGCGAAGAGCTGGCCAAGGGTCGCCCCCTGGCCGACATTACCGCCGGCACCCGGATGGTGGCCGAGGGCGTGCGGACGTCGGCGGCGGTGGCCGAGCTGGCGGCGCGCGTCGGGGTGGAGATGCCCATCGCCGATCAGGTGGTCGCTGTCCTCGCCGGCACGACGCCGGCCGACGAGGTGGTCGCCGTCCTCATGGGCCGCACGATGAAACCGGAGCTGCACGGGCTCGGCTAACCGCCTCAGCGGTGCGGGAGCCTCTTCGCAGGCGCCTCTCAGGCGATCCCCAGGCGGGTAATGAATCCTGGACCCATGGAACCGAGCCGTCATAGCCTTCGGGCCGTCGTACTCTTTGCCCA
>JANMRJ010000505.1:0-6492 GCA_031370985.1 Acidimicrobiales bacterium | reverse complement strand
CACGGCCGCCAATCGTCGAGTGATCATGTGCTCCACTCCTCCTCGGTGAACTCCGTCGTTCGTGTATCGCACGGTCGGCGCTAGGCTACCACCCTCCTGTCGGTCATCCGCGTCTGTTTTCGTGCCCGGTCGAGGGCGGTCCCTCGAAGCCATCGGGCGGGATCGGCAAGAACGGGTTCGAAGGCAAGCTCGGCGGCGCCGATCAGGGGCGCCTCGTCGCCGAGCGAGCCGGCCACGACACGGACGAGTCGGCGCGGCGCGGGCAGGGCCCGCCGATCGAGCTCGGCATCGACGATCGTCGCGACATACGGATGGATCCGCTGGAAGAGCCCGCCGAACACGACGAGCCGCGGATTCAGGACATTGAGCAGGCCGGCCAGACCGAGTCCGAGCCAGCGGCCGGTTTCCTCGAGGGCGGCCAGGACGTCCGGCGAACCTGCGGCAGCGTCGGCGAGCAGAGCGTCCATCTCGGGACGACCGCCGCCCGGATTGCGGCCCGCCCGGCGCAGGAGCGCCATCGCCCCGACCTCGGTCTCCCAGCAGCCGACGGCGCCGCAGCTGCAGACCCGACCGGCCGGGTTGACCGGCAGGTGGCCGACCTCCCCGCCGTAGCCGGCGACACCCGTGAACGGCCGGCCATCGACGATCAGCCCGCCACCGACGCCGACCTCCCCGGAGACGAACAGGACATGGTCGGCACCGACCGCCGCCCCGCGGCGGGTCTCGGCAAGGGCGCCGAGATCCGCCTCGTTGGCGACGGAGATCGGAAGCTCATCGCCGAGCACGCGGACCAGCTGATCGCCGAGGGGCTGGTCCCGCCAGCCGAGGTTGGGGGCGACCGAGACGAGTCCGTCGGCTCGGCGCACGATGCCCGGGATCGCGACTCCGATCCCGACGGTCTCGAACGGTTCGGGGCGCCGGTCGGCGACGATGGCGGCCAGCTCGGCGAGGTCGTCGACGACATCGACGAGCGACGAATGACCGCGCGGCCGATCGACCCGGACGTGCTCGAGGACGTCGCCGCCGAGGCCGATGAACGCGGCCGCAAGGGAGTCGACCTCGATATCGAGGGCGAGGACCACCGCCCCGCAGGCTTGCGGGACGACGAGCGGCGACGGCCGGCCCGGGGTGCCGAGCGGTGCGGCCCGCCCCTCGCGGACGAGACCGCCGGCGACCAGCTCGCCGGTCAGCCCGCGGATCGCACTCCGCGTCAGGCCGGTCCGGGCGACGAGCCTGGATCGGGTGGTCGGGCCGTCGGCATGCAGGACGCGGACGATCGAGCTCAGATTGGCTCGCCGGATCATCTCGCTCCGGAGGCCGGGCTCATCGCGGATGGAGGTCACGTGGTTTGTGTTCCTCCTGCTCAAATTTCGCGCAGACTGTACCACGGGGTTGCGCGCCCGGGTCGCCCGCGTCGCGGAACAGCGGCGTCCGGTTGCACGGATGAGCCGGCTGGTTGCGGCAACGCTGCCTCGACCGGCCCGTCGCGGAGCCAAGTTGTAGATTGCATTGTCGTCATCCGGTCGAGCGGGTCGGCGATCCCTGACGTGGAGGAGGCGTGATGCTGGACACTCGATCCGACGCCGGACGGCGGCTCCGCTGGGGCATCCTCGGGCCGGGTCGGATCGCCCCGCGGATCGTTCGGGCGCTGGCCGACAACCCGCGCGGCGAGCTCCACGCCGTGGCCGGCCGCGATCCGGAGCGCGCCCGGGCCTTTGCGGCCCGGCACGGCGCACCGCGGGTCCATTCGACATTCGACGCGCTCCTCGCCGACCCGGACGTCGACGTCGTGTATATCGCCCTGCCGAACGGCCTCCACGCGCCCTGGACGATCCGCGCCCTCGAGGCCGGGAAGCACGTCCTGTGCGAGAAGCCGCTCGCCCTGACGGCCGCCGAGGTCGACGCGATCGCGGCCGCCGCCGAACGGAACGGCCGGATCGCCGTCGAGGCGTTCATGTACCTCCATCACCCGCAGACGCTCAAGACCCTCGAGCTCGTTCGGTCGGGTGCGCTCGGAACCGTCCAGGTCGTCAGCGCTGCGTTCTCCTTCCTGCTCGACGGGGCGACCGATCCGCGGATCGATCCGGAGCTCGGCGGAGGCTCGCTCTGGGACGTCGGCTGCTACCCGGTCAGCATCGCGCGACGGATCGCCGGCGAGGAGCCCGACGGGATCGCCGGCTTCGCCCGGTTTGACGAGCGCGGCGTCGATCGGACGTTCGTCGGCGTGCTCCGATTCCCGGGCGGTCTGGTCGCCCACTTCGAAAGCGGGTTCACCGCCCCGGACCGCGAGCGTGTCGAGGTCGTCGGGAGCGCGGCGACGCTCGTCGTCGACCATCCGTTCCTCCCGGAGCCCGACGGTCCGCCGGCACGGCTCACGATCGTGCGTGACGGTGGCGCGGAACCGGTCGCGGTGGAGTCGATCGACGACTACCGGGCCGAGGTCGATGACCTCCACGCCGCCATCCTCGATGGGGCGCCGCCGCGGGTCGACCTCGCGTTCAGTCGCGGCGGCATCGCGACGCTCGCGGAGCTCGACCGCCTCGCCCGGGCCGGATCGTCGGGCGGGTGACGGCGTCCGGGCCGGTCGGGTCGGCCGATGATTCGCCGCCCGGCGCCGGCGGGTCGGCGCAGCGTCGCTCCCCGTTTGGCGCGACGCGCGGTCCGGCGGTTGCCGCGGCAGCGGTCATCGCGATCGCGATCGCGATCGGAGGCGGGGCGTGGGTCCTGGGAGCCGGTCGAACAGATCGGGCCCGCCCGGCCCTCGGGCCGGCGCGGTTCGTGGATGAGACCGCGGCATCTGGGATCTCCCAGACCTACGATGGCCCACTCGCGTTCTTCGTCGGGGGCGGTGTCGCCGTGTTCGACTGCAACGACGACGGCCGGCCGGATCTCTTCGTCGCGGGGGGGACCAGCCCGGCCACCCTGTACCGGAACGACAGCGCAATCGGCGGTGCCCTGCGGTTCTCGGCGATCCGGAGCGCGGCCACCGACCTGACCTCGGTCACCGGCGCCTATCCGCTCGACATCGACGGAGACGGTCACGTCGATCTCGTCGTCCTGCGCAACGGTCAGAACGTCCTGCTCAGGGGGACGGGCAATTGCGGCTTCGAGCGGGCAAACGAGCAATGGGCGTTCGACGGCGGCACGGCCGCGACCACCGCGTTCAGCGCCACCTGGGAGCCCGGCGCGCGCCTGCCCACCCTCGCCTTCGGCAACTACGTCGATCCGTCGGCAACGGACCCGCATCACCTGTGCTCCGACAACGCGCTCCTCCGGCCGACCGCTGCGGGCACCGGCTACGGCCCGCCGCTGGCCCTTTCCCCGGGCTCCTGCGCCCTGTCGATGTTGTTCAGCGACTGGGACCGGTCGGGCCGGCGCGACCTCCGGATCAGCAACGACCGGCATTACTACATCGACGGCCAGGAGCAGCTCTGGCGGATGGACCCGGGGTTGCCGCCGCACCTGTACACCGCGGGCGAGGGCTGGGTGAAGGTGAACGTCGAGGGCATGGGGATTGCGAGCTACGACATCACCGGCGACGGCTACCCGGAGGTATTCCTGACCAGCCAGGGATCGAACCGGCTCCAGACCCTGACCGCCGGGCCCGCTCAACCCACATACGGAGACATCGGGCTCAAGCGCGGCGTCCTGGCCGATCGGCCGTTCACCGGCGGCGACACGCTGCCCTCGACCGCGTGGCACCCGGAATTCGAGGACGTCAACAACGACGGCTACATCGACCTGTTCATCTCGAAGGGCAACGTCCGCGCGGAGCCGGACTTCGCGCTGAAGGACCCGAGCAACCTCCTCCTCGGCCAGCCCGACGGGACGTTCGTCGAGAGCGCCGACGCTGCCGGGATCGTCGAGTACGACCTCGGTCGCGGGGCGGCCCTGGCCGATTTCAACCTCGACGGACTGCTCGACCTCGTCGAGGTCAACCTCGGAACGCCGGTCCGGGTTTGGCGGTCCGTCGGGGCGGGTGATGCGGCCGGGCCGAAACCGCTCGGCCACTGGCTGGCCCTCCGGCCCAACCAGCCCGGATCGAACGGCGATGCGATCGGGGCCTGGCTGGAGGTCCGGACCGCTGACACGATCATGCGCCGCGAGCTGACCGTCGGCGGCGGACATGTCGGCGGCCAGCTCGGCTGGATCCACGTCGGAATCGGCCTGGCAACCGGCGCCGATGTCCGCGTCCAATGGCCGGACGGCGTCGTCGGGCCGTGGCTCCATGCCGACGCCGACCGGTTCTTCGAGATCGAGCGCGACGCTGCCCAGCTCCGGCCGTGGACTCCCGGCAGCCCGTGGCCACCCGCCAGCCCATGAGGAGGCACCAGCCGACAGTGACGACGCCCCGCCTGGCCGACATCGGCCTGCCGCCCGACTTCGGCGAGTCCGCTCGCCGGCCCGAGCTGCCGCCGGAGTGTTATCCGACCCGGATCGAGCAGCTCCGCGCCCGAATGGCGGCCCGTGGCCTGGACCGGCTCGTCGTCTGGGCGGACCGTGAGCACAGCTCCGGACTGTCGTTCCTGACCGGCTTCGACCCGCGGTTCGAGGAGGCCATCCTGATCGTCGGGCCGGACGCGGAGCCGGCGATCCTGGTGGGCAACGAGTGCTGGGGCACAGCCGGCGCGGCGCCGCTGCCGATGCGCCGGATCCTGTTCCAGGACCTCAGCCTGCCGAGCCAGCCCCGCGATCGATCCCGCCCGCTCGCGGAGATCCTCGGCGACGAGGGGATCGTCGGCGGCGCGCGGGTCGGGGTCGTCGGCTGGAAGACCTACGCCGATCGGGCCACGATCGAGGCACCCGCCTTCCTCGTCGACGAGCTCCGCGGGCTGACCGGGCCGGCGGGCCGGGTCGAGAGCGCAAGCGATCTGCTGATCGACCCCGCCGATGGCCTGCGGGTCATCAACGACGCGGATCAGCTGGCCGCCTTCGAATGGGCGTCGACCCAGACATCCGGCGGCATCCGGCGTCTCCTCGGTGGACTTCGGCCCGGGATGACCGAGCGCGAGGCGGTCCGCCTCCTCGACTGGAACGGGGCGCCGCTGTCGTGTCACCTGATGCTCTCGAGCGGGCCCCGGGCCAGCCTCGGGTTGCTCAGTCCGGGCGATCGAGTCATCGACCACGGCGACCGATTCACCGTCGCGTTCGGGATCTGGGGCGCGCTCACGTGCCGGGCCGGGTTCGTCGCCGAGGACGCGTCCGGCCTGCCGCCCGGGATCGCGGACTATGTCGATCGGCTGGTCGGGCCGTACTTCGCCGCCGTCGCCGAGTGGTACGAGACGATCCGGATCGGGCTTCCGGGCAGCGCGCTGCAGGCGATCGTGGACCGCCATCTCGGCGACCCGTTCTTCGGGATCTTCCTGAACCCAGGCCATCAGATCCACCTCGACGAGTGGGTCAACTCGCCGATCTCAGCCGGCTCGACGATCCCGCTCCGATCCGGGATGGCTTTCCAGGTCGACATCATTCCGGCCACCGGAGGCCCATATTTCACGACGAACATCGAGGATGGGATCGCGCTCGCCGACGAACCGCTCCGAGCGGCCATCGCCAGTTCGTATCCCGAGGCCTGGGCCCGGATCGAGGCCCGCCGTCGGTTCATGGCGGAGGTGCTCGGGATCCGGCTCCATCGTGACGTCCTGCCGTTCTCGAACCTGCCGGCCTACCTGCCGCCGTTCCTCCTCCGACCGGATCGGGCGATGACCAGGGCCGGCGGCGGGTGACGAAGCCGGTGGACGACATCGTGCGGTTCGCGGCCGGGTCGATCGAGGTCGAGGTGCTGCCGGCGATCGGCGCCCGGCTGCACCGGCTGCGCGTCTTCGGCCACGATCTCCTCCGGACGCCCGACGATCTCCGGCCGTACAAGGAGCATCCGTACTTCTACGGCAGTTACCCGATGGCGCCGTGGTGCAACCGGGTCGCCGCGGGACCGGTGTCCGTCGCCGGCCGGACCGTGGACCTGCCGGAGAGCTTTGCGGACGGGACCGCGATTCACGGCCAGGTCTCCCGCCGGGCGTGGCAGGACGCGGGAGACGGACGGTTCCGGATCGAGGGCGGCGGTGACGGCTGGCCGTGGCCCTATACCGTCGACCAGCACATCCGGCTCGATGACCGGGGGCTCGAGCTCCGGCTGGATCTGACGAACCGTTCGGACGAGTCGATGCCCGGCGGGATCGGCTTCCACCCGTGGTTCCGCAAGCCGATCCTCGTGGCGATCGCGGCCAGCGCCGTCCACCCGTCCAACGTCGGGTCCGACGCGGTTAGCGTGCCGGTGACCGGTCCCTACGATCGCCGCCGGCTGGAGCCGCTGCCCGAGGGTCTCGACTCGACCTGGTCCGACCTCACCGATCCGCCGGTCATCCTCGACTGGCCCGACGCCGGCATCCGCGCGACGATGACCGTCGAGGCGCCGACCCGGTTCGTCGTCGCCGCCAACCACCCGGGATCCGATGCGGTCGCGGTCGAGCCGCAGACCCATGCCCCCGACGG
>JANMRJ010000504.1:0-2365 GCA_031370985.1 Acidimicrobiales bacterium | reverse complement strand
CCCGCCGCTCGGTGGCCGGCGGCGCTCAAGCCTCGTCGACGGTCGACGCCCGCCTCCTGCGCCCGGACGGCCGCACGGTCTGGGCCGCCATCAGCTGCTCCGCCGTTGACAGTGAGGCCGCAGGCGATTGCGCCTCCCTGGTCGTCCAGATGGTCGACGTGACCGAGCAGCGGTGGACCGAGCGGGAGCTGACCCGTTCCAACGCCGAGCTGAGCAGCTTCGCCTATCTGGCCGCCCACGAGTTGAAGGCGCCACTCCAGACGGTGTCGGGCTTTGCCGGCCTCCTCGATCACGTCTACGGGCCCGGCCTCCAGGCCCAGGCCCAGGAGTTCGTCGGCTGGATCGTCGAGGGGGCGGGGCGGATGAACGCGCTCATCGACAACCTGCTCGCCTACTGCTCGGTCGACGTGGTCGAGACGGTCCTCGAGAGCGTGGCGCTGGATGTCGTGGTGGCGGAGGCGCTCAGCCAGCTCGACTGGGAGGTGACCTGCCGGGGCGCAGTCGTGGCTGTCGGACCCCTGCCGACGGTGACGGGTGACCGGGCCCAGTTCGGCCAACTCCTCCAGAACCTTCTGGCCAACGCCCTCAAGTTCGTGCCCGAGGGCCGCCGGCCCGAGGTCCACGTCTCCGCCGAGCGGATCGCCAACGGCTGGACCCTGACGGTGGCCGACAACGGGATCGGGGTCGAGGATGCGGCGAGGGAGCGGATCTTCACAATGTTCGAGCGGGCGCACCAGCGAGAGCGGTACAAGGGCACCGGCATCGGCCTGTCGATCTGCAAACGGATCGTCGAACGGCGGGGTGGGGCGATCTGGGTCGAGCCGAACCCCCCAGGAGGGAGCCGGTTCCGCTTCAAGATGCCCGACGTGCTGGCCGCGACCGTCCCAGCGGACCAGAGCTCAGTACGAACTCCGGCTGCCTGATCCGTACAGGAATCTGACGCTGGCGGTGGCCCGGCTTCGTTGCGTTCCGCACGCGGCTGGCCGGGCCGGTCCCTGGTCCACACTCCCTTCGGGAGAGTGCCCCAGCGAGTGCTTACTGGGCCGGCCTCCCGGGCCGGTCATGGATCGAATCGGTACCCCACGCCCCGCACCGTCTTGATCCAGCGGGGGTGGTCGGGGTCGGGCTCGATCCGGCGGCGGATGCGGCGGATGTGCTCGGTGACCGTGTCGGGGTCCTGCCACTCCTGGGAGGAGTCCCAGACGTTGGCGAGGAGCTGCTGGCGGGAGAACACCTGGCGGGGCGAGCCGGCGAGGAACGCCAGGAGGTCGAACTCCCGGGCCGTGAGGGTGACGGGCACCTCGGCGGCGACGACCTCGCGGGTGCCCAAGTCGAGCGTGAGCCCGTCGAACGCCAGCCCGGACTGCGGGATTGCCCCCCGGGTGCGCCGTAGCACCGAGCTGATGCGGGCGCTGAGCTCGCCGGGGGAGAACGGCTTCACGACGTAGTCGTCGGCGCCGAGCTTCAGTCCCAGGATGCGGTCCGCCTCGCTGCCCCGGGCGGTGAGGAGGATCACGGGGACATCGCTGTCGCGCCGCAACCGGGCGAGGATGTCCAGGCCGTCCTGCGCCGGCAGCATGAGGTCGAGGAGGATGAGGTCGGGAGGGCTGGCGGCGAATGCGGCCAGCGCCGCGGCACCGTCGACCACGGGCTCGACGGTGTACCCCTCCATCTCCAGGTACCGGCTGAGCAGCACGCGGACGGACTCGTCGTCGTCCACGACGAGCACCTTGCCGGCGGTTGCCGATCCCGGGTTCACAACCACCAGGGTAGAAGTGTTGGGCAAAGGTTGGGATCGGATGGGCTTCCGCGTGGGTGACGGCGCCGAAAATGCATCCATGCGCACAGGTCGACCCCGATCACTGCGTTCAAGTCGTCCACTGAACCCGTCGATACACACGAGAGATCTCTGGTGACCGACGAGGGGGCGAGGATGAGACACGATGCCGCGGCGGGGGCCGCAGACGCCGGCGGTGACGCCGGCGGTGAGCGTCCTCCGGTCGACGAGACGGTCATCGAGCAGCTCGCCAGCATCACCGACGGCCAGGGTGACAGTGTGCTGGGGGAGCTGTTGAACGCCTTCCTGGGCGCCGTCCCCGGCCGGCTCGATGCCCTCGACCTGGCTGTGGTCCATGCCGACGGTGTCGCTGTAGCCGAGCAGGCCCACGCCCTCACCGGGAGCGCGGCGAGCTTCGGCGCGGTCGGCATGGCCGAGCTGTGCCGGGAGATCCGCGTCGTTGCCGTCAGCGGGGACCTGGACAGCGCGGCTCGCCTGGTCGGCGAGCTGCAGGTCGAGTTCGGGCGCGTGTGCGCCTGGCTGGTGGAGTTCCAGGGCCGGCCATGAACGTCGTCGTCGTCGATGATG
>JANMRJ010000494.1:0-6126 GCA_031370985.1 Acidimicrobiales bacterium | reverse complement strand
TGTTCGCCGCCCTCGGCGCCAATGTGTTGCAGAGCGACAATCAGATGTTCGGCGCCCTCGGCCACCGTCCGGCGGCGCTGTTCGCGCTCTGCGTGATCGTCGTGGTCGGGGCGCCGGTGATCGAGGAGCTCTTCTTCCGGGGACTGGTGCAGAACTGCCTCCAGCCGGTGTTCGGGACCGCCGGCGCCATCGTGGTCCAGGGCGCGCTGTTCGGGTTGGCCCACCACCCCATCCCCGCCGACACTGGCGAGCTGGCGGCGGTCATCACCCTGGCCGCGGTCGGGATGATCCTCGGCGTCGCCGCCCACCGCCGGCGGGTCGGCACGGCCGTCGTCGGTCACTCGCTGATGAACGCAGTCTCGGTGGCCGGCCGCCTCCTGTAGGGGCAATCGGCGGCGCTCAGCCGCCCCCAAAAGAAGTCCGCGAGATCTGGATCACACCCGGGCCGATGACGATGATGAAGATGGTCGGGAGGATGCACAGGATGAGCGGGAAGATCACCTTCACCGGCAGCTTGAGGGCCCGCTCCTCGGCCCGCTGACGCCGCTTTACCCGAAGCTCGGTGGCCTGCACTCGCAGGACCTGGCCAATGGCGATGCCATACTCCTCGGCCTGGAGGACGGCGGCCACGAAGTGACGGAGCTCGCCAACATCGGTCCGATCGACGAGCGCCCGCAACGCCTGGGCCCGCGACATCCCGGCCTGGATGTCCTGCAGCACCCGCATGAGCTCCTCGGCCAGGGGCCCAGTGCCGGTGCGGGCCGTTCGGGCCATGGCCGCCTCGAATCCGAGTCCGGCATCGACAGCGATGGTGATCTGGTCGAAGGTGTCCGGCATGTCCAGGCGGATCTGCTTCTGGCGCTTGTCAGCCCGGCCGTACAGCACCAGGTCCGCCACGAGGTAGGCCCCGACCCCGATCCCGATGTTCACGAGCAGCGAGACTGCGCCGGGCGCGTGAAGGAAGCGGAACAACCCGAAGACCAGGCCGGCGCTGCCCAGTGCCAACTTCGCGGCAAGGACCCGCTCCAGGGGCCAGGCCGCGGGGCCGCCGGCGAGCAGGACCCGCCGCTCGAGGCCGTCGACCATCCCTGCCGGCGTAAGCTTCCGAGCCCGAGCGGCCAGACGCCGCGCCGCAGGCCCGACCGCTCGTTCGGATGCACTCCGGTCGAGGACGGCCTGGCGCAGGTCGCCCGGCGGTCGGAACCCGGCCACCAGGTTGGGCGCAGCCGAAGGAGCTCGCTCGCCCGACACTGCCCACCACAGGACCAGGAGGGACGAGAAGGCGGCAGCCGCGCCAACGACCGGAGTGAGCTCCATCAACAGACCCCCATCAATAGACCAGCCGGCAGACGCGCTTGAGCCAGAGCATCCCGACCACCATCAGGACGACACCCAAGCCAAGCAAACGCAGACCGCTCCCGTGACCCAGTTCGTTCAGATAGGTCGGGTTGGTGGCGCGCATCGCCAGAGCGACAAGAAACGGGAGTGCGACCAAGACGTAGGCCGAGATGCGGCCTTCGGCGCTCAGCGCCTTCACCTGGCGACGAATCTGTTCTCGCTCGCGGATCGTCGCGGCCACATTGTCGAGGACCTCAGCCAGGTCACCGCCCACCTGTCGATGGATCTCAATCGCTCCCACCACCCAGGTGAAGTCGATGCTGGCCATGCGGTCGGCGACGGCATCCAGCGCCTGCCCCAGGTCACGGCCCAGCCGGGTCTCGACGACCAGCCGGTGAAACTCATCGCTGCTGGGGGCCTCAGCTTCCCGGGCCACCGCGTCGAACGCCTGGACAAGGCCGTACCCGGCGCGCAGGCTCCCGGCCTGGAGCTGCAGGATCTCTCCCAGCTGACCGGCGAAGCGGGCCCGGCGCCTTTCGGCCTTGACCTTCAATGTCATCCAGGCCCCGCCCGGGGCCGCGGCGGCCAGGAGCAGAGCAAACCCCAGGCCGGAGAGAAGGAGGCCCACAAGCAGGCCAGTAGCGGTCGCCGAGGCGACCAGGACCAGGAACTCCCCCGGGCGCAAGGTGACGCCGGCCCGTTCCAAGGCCGTGTTCACCGAGAGCCGGCGGCCCCCGCGTTCCAGGGCCGTGTCGGCGACAACGGTGGCCCGGTCGGCCAGCCGGCTCACGACGGCGATGGTCGAAGGTCGTTCGAGATGCACCCGACCCAGCCGGGCCAGCCGGGCCCGGCGCTGTTCACGTACCGAGGGCCACAGCGCCGCCCCTGCCCCCACGGTGATGGCGAGGAACACGACACCGGCCCCACCGGCGAGCAGGGAGTCGAGCTCCCTGGGTCGAGCGGCCGCCGCAGGACGAGCCACAGGCGCAGGAGCGAGCGCCGCGGGGTACGCGATCGACGTTCGACTCTCGATCGCCGTTCCCCCTGCGTTCACCGCGAACGCCAGCTCGCTGACGCCGCTCGCCTCGGACCGGAACGTGAGCCGGTACTGCTCTGACAACAAGGCGGCGAGAGCGTCGAAGATCCCGGCCAGCGAGGCGGGGTCGGCCGCGGCTGTCACCCGGCCTCCGCCGGCCGACGCCAAGGCGGTCAGTGCCGCGGTATTGGTGTCCTTCGATGCCAATTCAATGGCCTCCACGCGCACGCCCGACGAGCTCAGCTTGGCCGCCGCCGCCGCCAGGGCGGCTCGGCTCACGGTGTCGCCGCCATCGGAGAGCACGATCACCGTCCGCCGAGCGGCGCCCGGGGAGAACTGGTCGACCGCTATGACCAGGGCGTCGTAGAGCGCGGTTTCTCCCCGGGCCTCCAAGCCGGCGACGGCGACCGACGACGCCTTGCGGTCGAGGGTGAACGGACTGGCCACCACCGGCGTCGGACCGAAGCCGATCACCGCCACTCGGGTCGATGGGGCCAGCCGGCCGAGGAACGACGACGCCGCGGCCTTCGCGGCGGCCATCGGCGCCCCGCTCATGCTTCCGGAGGTGTCGATCACCAGGGCGACATCGAGCTCGTCGGCCCGAAGGCGGGTGACCTCGACCGGCAGCGGTCGGCCGTTCTCCATGACGGTCAATGCGCCCGTCAGGTCGCGACCACCCAGCGCCGGCGGCGTGGTGAGGGTGGCGGTGACGGTTGGGTAGGCGGAGGCGTCGACCGACACCGCCATCGCCGAGCCGGCCTGGCCGGCGGCTG
The DNA here is from genome assembly GCA_031370985.1 of Acidimicrobiales bacterium. GTDB lineage: Bacteria > Actinomycetota > Acidimicrobiia > Acidimicrobiales > AC-14 > CADCTB01. The sequence goes on along the minus strand of JANMRJ010000494.1, from coordinate 2,979 downwards.
GACCGGCGGCCCCGAGAGACATGACCAGTCCGACCGCCAGCGCCGCGAAAGGCCCGGCAATCACCGCGCGAGGCCTCATCTCCGGGTGCCGAAGGCTTCGGCGGCGAGATCGGGCGCTCCGAAGATGCCGGCGGGAAGCGTGATGCCCTGCTCGGCGAGGCGGTCACTGAACCGAGGCCGCAGACCGGTGGGCCGAGCCGACCCGAGGAACATCCCGTTGTCGCCGATGCCGGCTGAGTAATCGAACAGGAAGATGTCCTGGAGGGTCACGACCTGGCCCTCCATGCCCTCGACCTCGGTGACGTGGGTGACCCGCCGGGTGCCGTCCCGCAAGCGCGAGATGTGCACAATCACGTCGAGAGCCGAGGCCATCTGCTCCCGAATGGCCCGACCGGGGAGATCGAAGCCGGCCAACAGCACCATGGTCTCCACCCGGGCCAGCGCGTCGCGCGGCGCGTTGGCGTGCACGGTCGACAGCGAACCGTCGTGGCCGGTGTTCATGGCCTGGAGCATGTCGAGAGCCTCGCCCCCGCGGACCTCGCCGACGATGATGCGGTCGGGCCGCATACGCAGGGAGTTGCGGACCAGGTCGCGGATAGCCACTTCCCCCTTGCCTTCGATATTGGCCGGCCGGCTCTCGAGCCGCGCCACGTGGGGCTGGCGGAGCTGGAGCTCCACCGCGTCCTCAATGGTGACGATGCGCTGGTCAGCGGGGATGAAGCTCGACAGCACATTGAGCAACGTGGTCTTTCCGCTGCCCGTGCCCCCGCTCACCAGCACGTTGAGCCGACCCTCCACGCACGCGGCCAGCAGCGTGGTCAAGTCGGGCGTGAGGGTACCGAAGCGGATCAGATCGGCGACCTGGAGGGGTACCCGGGCAAACTTGCGGATCGTGAGCTGGGGGCCGTCGACGGCCAATGGCGGGATCACCGCATTGACGCGCGACCCGTCAGGTAGCCGAGCGTCGACCATGGGGGACGACTCGTCGATGCGCCGCCCGACCTCGCTCACGATTCGCTCGATCACCCGTCGCAAGTGGTCCTGGGACAGGAACCGAGCATGGGTGCGCTCGAGGCGACCGGCCCGCTCTACGTAGATCGGTCGGTCGGAGTTGACCATGATCTCCGTCACCGAGTCGTCGGCGAGGAACCGCTCGAGGGGGCCGTGGCCCAGGACATCGTCGCTGATCTCGGCGACCAAGCGCTGACGTTCGGGGCCGGACAGGGGTGCGACCTCGGCCTCCATGAGCCCGCCGATCGCGGCCACGACATAGCCCTGGAGCGCGTCCTCGGAGAGGGACGAGTCGAACAGCCGAGACCCGAGCTTGGTGAAGAGGGCCTCTTGGGCTCGCTCCCTCAGCGCGGCCAACGGATCCGAGGAACGGGCGTCGTCCTCGGCGGAAGCAACCAGTCGGAGGGGACCCCCGGCGGGTGCCGGCGAGGACCCGCTGGGATGGGCGGCGCCTCCCGCCTCGGTGCCGCGCTGCTTCATGCGATCGCTCAGCCTCATCGCGCCATCCTTCGTCGGGAGCGGCCTTGGGTGGTGCCGGCAGTGGCCTGGTCGCTGGCGGCCAGCTCCCGATCGAACGTGTCGACCAGCTGCTGCAGCGCCCGGGCCACAGCAGACCGGGGCTCGGCATGGAGCACCGGCGAGCCCCGGTTCATCGAGAGGGGGACCGACCGTGAACTGGGCACAGAGGCCATCGCCTTCAGGCCGATGACCTCCTCGATGTCGCCTACGGCCAGGCCGACCTTGGCATCGGCCCGGTTCAGGATGAAATGCCGGCGCGCCCCGACCATGCCCATGCGGTCGAGCGCGTCGATCTCCTTGCGCATGCTGCGTACGCTGGCAACATCCATGCTGGCGACCATCACCAAGTCGGTCGTGAGCTCGATTGCCGCCAGGGTGTTCTCGTCGAGCCCGGCCGCCGTGTCGACGATCACCACCGGGAAGGCAGCCGAGAGCAATCGCACCACGTTGGCCGCATGCTCGGGGGTGACCTGGTCGCCCTCGGCCGGGGTCTCGGGCGCGCACAGCGCATACAGGCCAGAGGCGTGAGGGCTGAGGAACACCTTGGCCATGGTCGAATCGATCGGGATCCGAGAAGCGGCAACGTCGGCCAGGCTGTGCTCGGGGGTGAGGGCCAGGGCCGCGGCTACGTCGCCGAAGTGGGTGTCGAGGTCGACGATCGCCACCCGGCCAGGCCGGGCCGCGGCCAGCCCGACAGCCAGGTTCGTGGCCAGCATGGTCTTGCCCGACCCACCCTTGGGCGACACCACCGTCACGACTCGCGGAGTCGGTCCCAGCGTGGTGGGGTGGCCGGCCAGGGTGGCCCGCCGCCGGGCCGCGGTACGTACAGCTCGATCGAGCGCGGTCCCCACTTCGGCCCGACCTGCCTTGAGCGGGACCACGTCGCGGACCCCGGACCGCAGGGCCCGAGCCCAGATCGCCGCCGAGGGCGCGACCTGGTCCATCACAGGGATCTCCGGGTGGTGGTTGTCGAAGGCCTCGGCCACAGTCAGCATGACCTCGACCGGGATCCCGTGAAGGAGACAGACGACATCGACGGGGCCGGCGGCCAGCGCGTCGGCCACCTTGACCGGGTCGAGGTGGGCGTACTCCGGCCTCCAGGGCATGTCGATCAGGTCGTGCGTGGCCGGCATCGACTCCCGGAAGAGCTGCGCCGCTTCGGGATCGACGGCGACGAGGGCGATCCGGCTCATCAGAGGACGTTCTTCCGGGTCACCGTCTTGGTGCCGGCTTCCGACGCCCCTACCGGCTCGGCCGACAGCAAGTGCTTGCGGTGTTCGGCGCCCACCACGACCCGTTCCACCGACGGGGCGTCGAGCGCCAAGGTGACCAGCAGCTTGCCGCTCGGCGCGGCCAGCGGGGCGTCGTCGTCCTTGTCCTTGTCCTTGCGGGCCGAATGAGCCGGTTCCTGCGTATCGATCTGTACCGAGACCACCAGCACCTTGTGGA
>JANMRJ010000319.1:0-1101 GCA_031370985.1 Acidimicrobiales bacterium | reverse complement strand
CCACCGTGGGCGAGGTGTTCACGAACCTCATCGGCCGGTACCCCGGGCTCTCCCAGAACCTCCTCGGCGTAGACGGCGCGCTGCACAAGTTCGTGAACGTGTACCGCAACGACGACGACGTGCGGTTCCTCGACCAGCTGGCCACGACGGTGTCCGACGCCGACGTGGTCACCATCCTGCCGGCCGTCGCCGGCGGCTGATCGCCGGACCGCACCGCACCGCCCAGCCCTTGGCCGCCTTCGCCTCGATCCTCGACACCATCGGCAACACGCCGCTGGTCGATGTCAGCCAGCTCAGCCCCAACCCCGCGGTCCGCATCCTGGCCAAGCTCGAGGGTCAGAACCCCGGCGGCTCGGTCAAGGATCGCATCGCCCTCAACATGATCGTCGAGGCCGAGGCGGACGGCACGTTGACACCTGGCCAGACGCTGCTCGAACCGTCGTCGGGGAACACCGGCATCGGCCTGGCCATGGTCTGCCGGGTCAAGGGCTACAAGCTGCGCATCGTCCTGCCCGAGAACGTCTCGATCGAGCGCCGGCAGCTCCTGGAGATCTTCGGCGCCGAGATCGTGCTGTCGCCGGGCTCGGAGGGCTCCAACGGGGCGGTGCGGATGGCCCAACGCCTGGCCGCGGAGTCGCCGGAGCTGGCCTTCCTCTACCAGTACGGCAACCCGGCCAACCCTGGCGCTCACGTGAAGACCACGGGCCCGGAGATCTGGCGGGACTGCCCCGAGGTCACCCACATCGTCGCCGGCCTCGGCACTGCCGGCACCCTCATGGGGCTGGGCACCTACCTGAAGGCCCGCAACCCGGCCATCCAGATGTGGGCCGTCGAGCCGCCGGCAGGGGAGATGGTGGAGGGCCTGCGCAACCTCGACGACGGGTTCGTACCCCCCATCTACGACCCCGACATGCTCGACCGGAAGATCATCGTCCGGCCCAAGGAGTCCATCGAGTGGACCCGGCGGCTGGTCACCGAGGCCGCCATCTTCGCCGGCATCTCCTCCGGCGCGGCCATGGCCGGCGCGGCCAAGGCGGCCGCGCTGCTGGAGGAAGGCGTGATCGTCACCGTCCTGGCCGACGGCGGGTGGAAGTACCTCTC
>JANMRJ010000464.1:0-7998 GCA_031370985.1 Acidimicrobiales bacterium | reverse complement strand
GACAAGATCGTCCATCGCCTGACGGCCCGCGGCACCATGCAGCACGACTACATGGGCATGCGCGCCACCGGCAAGCCCGCGACGTGGACCGAGATCCACATCGGCAAGGTCGTCAACGGACGCCTGACGGAGCACTGGGGCCTCGTCGACCAGTTGGGCCTGCTCGTCCAGCTCGGCGTCATCCAGTCGCCCGCCAAGGTCGCCGTCGCCGTCTAACGGTCCGACGAAGCACATCGCAGCCCCGGCAGTAATGCCGGGGCTTTCGTGCGCCCAGTTCCCGAGATAGATCCGTTCCACCATCCGCCGTCGTCAATGCGTGTCCGGCCGACACTCGACGATCACGTCGAGGGCCGTCGCCCGTGAAGGAGGGGATCGATGTCTCGCAGAATCTGGCTCGCGGCCGTGGTCGCCGTCATCGCATTGACCGGGGTCGTGCTCGCGCCGGCGGCGGCCGCGGACCCCGGGGTCGCCAACGGGCGGATCGCCTTCGGCACCCGGGCGAACGGGACCTTCAACATCGAGACGGTCATGCCGGACGGGTCGGACCTGAAGGCCGTGACCAGCGGCGCCAGCTTCCACCTCTGCCCGGATTACACGCCGGACGGCCGTCAGATCGTGTTCTGCGGCAACGCCTCGGGCGCGTTCGAGCTGTGGACGATCAAGCAGAACGGCGGCAAGCCGGCGCAGCTGACCCACTTCGGGGCGTTCGCGACCTTCCCGGACGTGTCCCCGGATGGCACGAAGATTGCGTTCAGCGGCTTCATCGGGGAACCCGCCAACGACCAGATCTTCGTCGTGAACGCGGCAACCGGCGGGGGAGTCATCCAGCTGACCTCGTGCCCTGACGCGCACCCGGGGTGCTTCAGCAGCTACCCGGTCTGGTCGCCGGACGGGAGCAAGATCGCGTTCAGCCACGCCGACGGCTTCGACGCCGACGACAACCCCGAGAATGAACAGATCTACGTCATGGGCGCGTACGGCTCGAACCCGCACGCGATCACGACCGGCCCGGCCCCGAAGGACCAGGTCCCCGACTGGAGCCCGGACGGCTCGAAGATCTCGTTCACCGTCGGCTACTACGGAAGCGGTGGGATCTGGACGATCAATGCCAACGGCTCGGGTGCCCGCCAGCTCACGGGCTGCGCGGCATCGGATCCGACGCCCTGCCCGAGCGGCGACGACTGGGGCACGGCCTGGTCGCCGGACGGCCGGAAGATCGTCTTCCTTCGCGACCTGACGAGCCTCGGCGTTGCCGACCGCCAGGTCACCGTGATGAATGCCGACGGCACAGGCGCACACTCGATCACTGCACCTGGCCTCCACGCAGTTCCGGCATGGCAGCCGCGCGGCGTCGCGCAGGGCGGCTGAGCGCAACGCAATCACCGCGACACCGCTCGAGGCCCTGACCCGAAGTCAAGGCTTCGAGCGAGTCGCGCACAGGAGGACAGCATGGGGACGGAGAGCGCGGAGGTGGTCAGCCGGGCAATGCACGGTGACCATGACGCGTTCGCCGCCCTCATCGGTCTGGCCACGAACCGGCTCTACGCCCTCGCCTGCCTGATCCTCCGCGATGCCGACCGGGCCGAGGATGCGGCACAGGAGGCGATCGTGGCGGCGTGGCGCGAGCTGCCGCGCCTTCGGGACCCGCACAAGTTCGACGCCTGGCTGCGGCGGCTGACCGTGAACGCCTGCCTCGACGAGGCCCGCCGGGTCCGGCGCCGGGCAGAGGTCTCGCTCCTCCGGCTGGGCGAGCGATCAACCGCCGATCCGGCCGGCGCGTTCGTCGAGCACGAGCGGGTCGATCGGGCGTTCCGGCGGCTCCCGTTCGACCAGCGGACGGTCCTCGTCCTCCAACACCACTTCGACCTGTCGCATACGGAGATCGCCGACACCCTCGGCATCCCGATCGGTACGGTCAAGTCCCGGATCCGGTACGGCTCGGCCGCCCTTCGCGCATCGCTCGACGCCGACGATCGGTCATCGCTAGCGGCCTCGGGTGGGACGTCGGCATGAACGACAACGGACCGAGGGACCTCATGGCTGACCGGCGATCGAATCGCGACGTTGGTCCGATCCTCCAGGCGTGGATGACCGCGGTCGCACCGCCGCGCCCGCCCGAGCGCCTGCTCGAGGAGGCCTTCGTGCGGACGATGAGCGCTCGGCAGCTCCGCGTCTATCCGTGGCACAGTCTCCGGCTCGGTCGATGGCGAGGCGGATCGAGCAACCCGGTCCGCGGGATCGCCCTCGCGGGGGTCGCGCTCGCCCTCGTCATCGCCCTGGCCTCGGGCCTGCTCTCGAGGCAGGAACGGGGCATCGTCGGCCAGCCGTCGCTGCCTACGCCGAGCGCGAGCCCGTCCGCGAGTGCCGCTCCGTTCCCGTCTCCGGTCGTCGTCCCACCAACTGCGACGATCCCGGTCACCGGCACGGTCGCGCTCGCCACGGACGGCACGTCGATCTGGCTGTTCACGAACGACGGAAAGCTCGTGCGGATCGATCCGCAGACGAACTCGATAGCGGCCTCGGTCAAGCTGTCGTCGACCACCGACGCCTACCAGTCGCTCGCCGGCGACCGGGCCGGGCTGTGGGTGACGGACTGGGATACGAGCATGGTCCTCCGGTTCGACCCGGTGACCCTCCGAGCGACCGGGACGATCGACATTGGCACCAGCCCGAAAGGGGTGCTGGTCACGAGCGCCGCGGTCTGGATCGCTAACACCCACGGCGGCAGCGTCGAGCGGATCGATCCGAAGACGAACAAGATCGTCGCGACCATCACCCTCGGACCTGTCGGGCCCTCGGGTCCCAACTGGCTGGCGCGCGGGTTCGGCAGCATCTGGACCGGCGTCCCGAATGTCGGCTCGGTCTTCCGGATCAACGAGACGACGAACGCGATCGAGGCGACGATCCCGATCGTTGGTGAGGCGTCGCCATGCGGCGGGCTCGCCGCGACCTCGACCGCAGTCTTGATCACGAGCTGTGACGGCACCAGATTCGTCACGCAGATCGATCCGGCGACGAATGCCGTCGCCGGATCGATCGACCTCGGCGGCAACGGCTACACATTCGCGGTCGTCGCGGACCGGCCCTGGATCTCCCCGACGAAGGGCCAGATCGTCCGGCTCGACCCGGTCAGCCACGCGGTCGACCGGGTGATCGCACCGGGGCCCGGGTTCGCGAGCGGTGGCGGCGACGTCGTGGTGGCGGCCGGCTCGATGTGGGTGATGGACTGGTTGGAGAACCGCGTCCTCCGCCTGCCGATCGCCGCCTTCGGCGGTTGACCGTCAGCCGGCCGCCTCGAGCTCGGACCATGTCCGGGTCGGCATCCGCGACTCGTAGACCGCGAATGTGCCCTTCCCGTCGGCGTTCGCTGCGTACATCGCAGCATCGGCCTGGGTGAGCAGCTCCTCGGCGGTGGCGCCGCGGTCCGATGCGAAGGCGATCCCGATCGAGCCGCCGACGACGATCGAGCGCGCCCCGAGAAGAATCGGGCGACGCAGCTCGCGCAGGAGCCGCTCGGCCGCGACGATCGCCTCGTCGGCGTCGCTGACCCGCCCGAGGAAAACCGCGAACTCGTCGCCGCTCTGGCGCCCGACGACATCGTCGGCCCGAACGACGCCGGCCAGTCGCCCGGCGATCTCGACCAGGATCTGGTCTCCGGCCGCGTGGCCGTACGAGTCGTTGACCCGCTTGAAATCGTCGAGGTCGACGAACAGCAGGGCGACCGTCCCGGGACTCCGAACCTGGCGCGCGAGCGACCGCTCGAGGTTGTCGCGCAGGAGCACGCGGTTGGCAAGCCCGGTCAGGGGATCGTGCAGGGCATCGTGGATGAGCTTCGACTCGAGCCGCTTCCGGTCGGTCGTGTCGATCAGCAGGCCCTGCGACATCCGCCGCCCGCTCTGGGTGTCGTCGGGCATCGCGTACGCCTCGTCGCGGACCCAGACCTCGGAGCCGTCGCGGGCGAGCATCCGATACTCGGCCCGAAGAGGCTCGCCGGTCCGCCAGTGCGCGCCGTAGGCGGCGATCGCGGTGGCACGGTCATCGGGATGGATCCGGCTCGGCCAGAGCTCGGGGTCGCCGACGAGCTCGTCGGGTCGATAGCCGAGGATGGCGCTGACCTGCGGGCTCATGTAGGCGAGCCGGCCGCCGTCGGACACGTCGGGATCGGCCAGGTCGATGTAGACCGCGGCCGGGACGTGCTCGACGAGCACCTGGAGGCGCGAGCCGGTCGCCTCGACCTGGCGGGTGATGTCCCGGAGGGTCGCTGCCGCGCGGCGCAGGCGACGGACCAGGACGACGCCTGAGCCGATGACGACGCCGACGGCAACGATGGCTCCGGCGAGGACGGCGATGCCGGCGAGCCCCGTCTGGGCGACGCCGGCGAGCCCCGTCTGGGCGGCGAGGGCGAGGCCGAAAAGGACGACGGCGCCGCCGAACAAGCCGACGACGGGAAGGTCGTCGAGAGTGCCGAACCGAGGCGCAGGCCGGTCCACCAAGCCAGCCTACGCGCCCGATTCGATCCCGCCTACTACCGATTCGGGCCACCCATGACGTAGGCCCCTCCGCGGCCGGACTGGTGCGTTGGGCCGCGGCCGCGGCCGAGGCCGACGGACCGATGCTACGAAATCGTCAGCCGTCGAAAACAATCTCCTGCCCGGGGCGTTCCGTGCGGTTTCGGAGTACGAAACCGCACGACCCGGCGGGAAACGGAAGTGACCGTGGACGCTTGCCGATTTCGTACGAGCCGGCTGGGCCCGCGCACCCCCCGCGCCGAGCAGAGCCTCGAACCGTTCGACCTCGTCGCCGAGCAGCTTCTCGACCAGGTCCGCCAACTGGCTGCCAGGTAGCGGGCGCTACGGGCCCGCAGTCGGCTCGTGATGGCCGTCCGGGTACTCGCGGAACTCGGTTCCCGGGATGGCTGTGAAACCGATCGCCCCCTGGTCCTACTCGTACGCGTAGCAGACACGTTGGCCCCAGACGCGACAGCGGGTGCCGTCTTCGGGTCGTCGAACCAGTCGCCGATTGCGATCGGCTCGGCGGTGATGACGATGAATGCCTGGGCGCGCGGCGCGCGGAGGCTGCCGGCTACGGGCCCTTGTTCGGGTCGTCGATCCCGCTGCCCCGGCGGAGCCACCCCAGCGGCCGATTGATCGGCATCGATTGGATCAGCCCGGGGGTCGGGCTCGGGCCGTGGACCGATGAGGTGACTGCGAAAACGCCGAGCGACTCCGGACCCGACGTTGGCTCCGAATTCGAGGAGCTGGTGGCAGCCTCAGCGTCGGTCGACTCGGCCGCCGACGAGACCGTCTGCTCTCGCGGGTCGCTCCACGCGGCCCAGGCATCGGCCAGGCCCGCTCGCGGGGCCGGGCTCATGACGCCAACGCCAACGCCCACGCCCTCGGAGGTCTCGTTGGGCGCGGCCTCGGCCCCGACGATGCGCGGCGCCTCCGCGGAGGGGTCGGTCGCATCGGCCGGTTCGCCCACGCCACCGCTCGCGGTCGGGTCACCCTCACCGTCGGATGCCGGCGCGGACGGCGGCGTGGTCGTGTCGGACTCACCGGCGATCGAGTCGAGGGCCGGAAACGTCGGCCGTCGGCCGGCATTCTGAGCGATCACGACCGGATCGGTCTCGTGATCGAACGCCGAGAAGAAGGCATCGACGTCGGTTCGGTGCGCCGCGACCGCGGCCTCGACGCCGGCGATCTCGCGGTCGATCCGCGCGCCATGCTCCGCGAGGCTCCGCTCCGAGTCGTCGCGGAGCGCCGCGGCCCGCGTCTCGCGCTCGTTGGCGATCCGCGTGCGCTCTCCCTCGGCCCACGCGTCGATCGCCGCGAGATCCTTGTCGGCCAGCGTCCGGATCTCGGCTGCGACCGCCACCCGGCGGGCCTCGATGCCGGCGAGGTATTGCTCGCGCCGCCGCTCGATGCCGGCGACGGCTCGCTCCCGCTCGGCACCGGCCGTGGCTTGCATCGCACGGGTAAGCTCGGTGAGGAAGGCGGACCTGTCGTCCGCGGGGTCGGACGTGGTGGTGGCGCCGGACGCGTCGTCGACCGCGGATCCAGTCGATTCGTCGGCCGTCGCAGCCGGCGGCTCGTCGGACTGCGCGGCCGGTGCCTCAGCCTCCGCCACCACCGCGCCCGAGCCGTTCCCACCCCAGGTGTGGGTGCCGTTCGATGTGGCGACATCGCCTTGGGAGTCGGCGGACTGAAGCGAATCGGAATCCAGGGACATGTCAGCAGGCCTCGTATGTCGATTGTGCGCGGGCCGCGAGAGAGCGTCGCATCGACTGGGTGGCCGATGGTACTGCGGCCCTCCCGCGGCGACAACGTCCGCGATCAGCGAACTTCCAACATCACCACCGCCGAGTCCGGCTCGGGCCGATCGTCCGCCGCTGCCCGATCGTCCGCCGCTGCCCGTTCGTCGCGGGCCCGCGCGTCGCTGCCGCAGCGGACGTTGACGCTAGGAACGTCGGCGGGACCCGGACATGGCTCGCCTGCTCGAACGCATGGGCAAGGCCGATCAGCTCTGGCTCGGACCAACGACCGCCGATGAAGGACACGCCGCTCGCAGAGGAGCGCACTGAATTCCGGCCCGTAGGCGGGCTCGATCGGAATCCGCGCCGGATCGACGATGGTCGCTCCCGCAGCCTCGAGCCTGGCGACGGTCGCGTTCATGATCGCGTCGACTTCGGGGCTGACCGTCGGGTCGTACGTCCCTCGCCCCAGACGTCGCGTCTGCGCGACGGGCTCGGCCGTCAGCGGCGGCTGGCCACCCTCGAGGCCGCATTCGTCGCGAACGCCTGCAGCACGAGCGAGTGGCGGCCGCCCACGGAGTCGATGACGACGAGAGGGACGCCGTCCTCGACCATGTGGCGGCCGACCTTGTCGTGCACCTCGAACCGGCCACCCCGGCGCCGGTGGATCTTGAGATCGGCCGTCTTCCCGCGATCGGCGACGATCCCGGTGATCGCCCGGCCTCCGGGAACGCGCACGAGGGCGACGCCAAGCTTCGACCCGTGCCCGATGTTCGCGGTGTGGACGACGTCGATCACCGCGACGACGTGACCGTGGGTCCGTCCACGGAACAGGAGGAACAGGGCCGCCAGGATCCCGCCGATCAGCACGACCGCCAGGCCACCGAGGAGCGGCACCAGGGCGGCGTTGCATTCGAGGGTCGAGCCGCACGGTCGGATCGTGTCCGACAGCGGGGACGCGTCGCTCGACCCGATCGAATTCGCGGCGAACGCCCGGCAGACGTAGTCGACGCCATTCGCAAGGTTGTCGATCTGAACGGTGGCGGTGTCCGAGCCGACGTCGACGCCACCGGGCCATGTCGCCCCATGGTCGGCCGAGCACTCGACCCGGTACCTCGTCACGACCGAACCGGCCACCGGCGCGACGCCGACCCGGACCGCGCGGTTGAGGGCCTCGACCGACGGCTTGCCGGGTGCGGGTGGACGGCCGAACGGCGACACCGTGCCAACGGCAGCCGTCCACGCGCCGGGCCCCGAGGCAGCCACCGCGGCGACCTCGCACTGGTACGGCGTCCCGTTCGTCAGTCCCTCGATCGTCGCTGACGGCTCGGGTGACACGCCCTCGGTCGAGTCGATCCAGGTTCCGGTGTCGCCTGCGCGGCAGTGGACGGTGTAGTCGATGACGGCCGGCGACGCGTTCGCCGCGGCAGGCGTCCAGGACAGGTCGATCCGGCCGTCGCCCGGGTTGAGCCGGATCCCGCTGACGGGGGCGGGGGTCGGGATCGGTGTCCCCGAGGGGACGGGCGCCGCGGTGAACGTACAGGTGGCGTCCTGGAGCGCGACCGCGACCGCGTTGCCGGCGTCATCGGCCGTCTGGAAGACGACCTGCGGCCAGTCGAACACCGCGCCAGTGATGCACGCGGGCATGGCGCGGATGACCTTGAGCCGCTCGAGCCCGGCCGAGAGGGCATCGCGCAGCTTCGGGTCGAGGCCCATGCCGACCGGCAGGAGGGCGAACGGCGAGCGGG
>JANMRJ010000448.1:0-1152 GCA_031370985.1 Acidimicrobiales bacterium | reverse complement strand
GTCCCGATCGAGCCTGCGGAGACCGTTCGGCGGGGCCGCCTGGGGCCGGGTGAGCTGCTCCTGGTGGATCCCGCCCGCGGCCTGATCCTCGAGGATGTCGAGGCCAAGACAGAAGTGCTGCGCCGGAGCTGGCGTCCGGATGCCCCGCGGGCCACCCACCAGGACGCGGTGGAGGCGATCGAACTGGCAGGCCCGGCTGGTACGGCCGACCCGGCTGGTACGGCTGGTACGGCTGGCCAGGCTGGTACGGCTGGTACGGCTGGCGCGTTCGTCTCGACCAAGGGATCCGGCACGACGCCGCTCGGCGTCCGGTTCCTGGCCGGCCTGGACGCGGAGCGAGCCCGGCTCGATGTGCGCACGATGGTCATCGAGGGACACGAACCCATGTGGAGCATGGGCGACGACACGCCCACCCCGGCCCGGGCACGGATCGAGCGGCCGGTCAGCGACCACCTGCGCCAGGCGTTCGCCCAGGTGACCAATCCACCGATCGATCCCGAGCGCGAACGGGCGGTCATGGATCTGCGGATCGAGCTTGGTCGTCGTCCGGCACTGCTCGGTCGTGTGCCCGCAGCCCCGCGCACGCTCCGCCTGGAACGGCCGGTCATCGCCGACCTGGACGGCTTGCTGGCCAGCGTCGGCCGGCGTCACGTCCGCTGGCTCGATGCCACCTGGGATCCAACCGACGGGCCGGCCGGCCTGGCGCACGCCCTCGATCGGCTGGCCGCCGAGGCCCTCGCGCTGCTCGAGCTGCCCGCAGTCGAGCTGGTCGTCATTTCTGATCGGGCGCTGTCGCTCGACCGGCTGCCGGTACCAAGCGTCCTCGCCGTCGGGGCCGTCCAGACTGCCCTCACCGCCGCGGGCCGGCGTGGCCGGATGGACCTGCTGGCCGACGCCGCGGACGTGCTGGAGGTGCACGGCCTGGCGATGGTCGTGGCCACCGGCGCCACGGTCGTCCACCCGCGCCTCGCGCTCGAGCTTGCCGCGGAACTGGCGGGAACCCGTGGGGCGGAGGAGCTGACCCCGGCCGAGGCGATCGGGCGGCTGCTCGGCGCACTGGAATCGGGCCTGCGCAAGACGCTCGCCCGGATGGGCATCTCGGCGGTCGCGTCGTATGTCGGCGGGGCCCTCTTCGAGACGCTCGAATTGGCT